>JBDTPD010000317.1:0-5476 GCA_039932855.1 Chitinophagaceae bacterium
GGTTGGTTGTATAAAGGAATAGCGATCATTATTACTTTTCATTTCGTTTGCTTTGGCTGGGTCTTTTTCAAGGCAGAAGATTTTGATAGTGCTACAACGATGTTGTACCAGGTTGGCAATGATCTTCATTTTTCTGTATGGCCCGCATTCTTTAAAAACTATCAAACGGTGTTGTACATGATGTTGCTGGCATATATTCTTCATAGTATTCCCGATAGTTTTGCTGATAAGATGATCGGAAAAATGCATCGTGCACCGATGATTGCTTATCTCGTTATCTTCTTTGCATTTGTATTGTTGTATGGATATTTTAAATCGGCGGAGCCGGTGCAGCCGATTTATTTGCAGTTTTGAGTTTGAAAGATCATCAGCTGCTTCAGACTTGGATTGATAGTAAGCCAGCCCTTCCAAGGCTGAATGATTAGCCACAAGGCTAATCATAACTGTCCTACAGTTGTATATTTATTTGTAAGTTGGGGACGCTACGGACAACGGGTAAAATTAATTCACCACAATAATTTGATGAAAGCCCTACAAAAAATACTAACAATTTTGTTATGCGCGCTTGTATTTGTTTGGATTTTATTCCACACGGCTCATAAAATACCGCTAAAAACCGAATTTTCGTTTGCTGCGTTTTTTGCATTATTAATAGCAGTCAAAATACTTTTACATTCAAAATTGATAAGTTCAAAAAAAAGTAAATGAGATTTCTAGTTTCCGGTTGTACGTAGCGTTCCCAACTTATAAGTAAACATGCAACTGTAGGGCAGTTATGATTAGCCTGTGGCTAATCATTCAACTCCAAAGGAGTTGTCCACCTTACTATTGTTTTACTGTAGTTGCAATTTGCACCGGTGCTAAAGAAAAGATATGTCGATCAGTCCGCATTTTTTACCGGTATGATAATCCCTGGCACTACTGTAAAGATATTCCCAGGGTTGATCAACGATACCTGCTTCGACAGGATTGTTGTGAATGTAATTCAGTTTCTGAAAAATAAAGGCGGGACTGTATAATTCTTCCGGATGATTATTTTGCTTCCAGAATTGATGTCCTTTGTTTCGGCTGTTATCATTTCCCTGACCTTTAAACAAATCAAGCATCCATTCTTTCCGGCTTTCTGCTGGATTGTTCTCAATTGCTTTGACGATCGATTTGCTGGTAAAAGTTTTTAGATCGCGAATCACGGCACTAAGATCGGCATTGGTTGCTGTGGCAATGATGTGTGCATGATTACTCATGACACACCAGGCATGCAATAATAATCCTTTATGTTGCTGACAATGTTTGAAACTATCCAGCAACATATCGCGGTACACCTTGCGAGTGAATATATCAATCCACGACACTACAGTGAAAGTAAGAAAATGAGTAGCGGACTGATTTCTTATTTTATATCCGCCTTCAGTTACCGGAAACAACATACAGGCAAAGGACTAACTGTTATAAGAACCAACCATCGTCTTTTACCCGTTTAAAAATGTTTTATCATCAGTACTTTTTATTAAAAACACAGTGTTAGCTGCTTCAGACCTGAAGTGATGTAAGCCAGCCCTTCCAGGGCTGAATGATTAGCCACAAGGCTAATCATAACTGTCCTACAGTTGTATATTTATTTGTAAGTTGGGAAAGCTACGGACAACGGGACAATTTCCCCTGCATGTTTCAATCCTAAAAAATACTCCGATCGTCGGGGAATAGTATCCGGATTAAAAGATTTTCCTTGCTGCCATGCTCTTAAGAAGAATTGTGTTGGTTTCCCTTGTTTCTCCCAACGTTCCTGGAATATTGTCCGCCATTGGCGATTAGTTTGTTTTGTAGATACAGGAGCAGCAGATGAGTTGACCTTTTCTTCTTTCTTTCCATAAATACTGTCTACATATTTCCACCATAACAAATCCTTTATGGTTGCCTCGCTTTTTCCTGCATACAACATTGATGCGGCATCGCCGGTGATAGCACGAAATACCCAACGACCTTTCACATCAGCAGGCAAAGCTTTATATATAGCTGAACCGATACGCGAAGCAGTACCAAGGTCGCTGGCATACTTCCTTGTCTTTTCAAATTCTTTACTTTTTAATACACGTTTCCGCGTCAGGGAACTTTTGGCGCGGGCGAATGTGACGCCTCCCACCTGGTAAAAACTGATGTTGCCAATAGTGCCGGTAAAATGAATGTTAGCTGGAACTTTTGCCATAGTAATAAGGTTTAGGACAATATACATTGCGAAACGCCCAAAGAAACTGTGAAAAATCATATTTTTTTTGTCAACTCATACAGTTATTCCAACTATTTCTATGCTCAGGTATAGGGTAGATTCGGTTTGACTTATAGTTAGGTTCAGTTATACAGCGTTCCGAACGCTTTACCACTTAATCTAACTATGATACAGAACGAATCCATTCCTTTCATAACCTTTGGTTGACATTTGAAATAAGAAGGTGAAATGAGAGAAATCATTTACCTGGCTGCTGCATAATTATTATACCCTTTTCCTAATGCATCGAGCAACAACCCACCCTGCAACCTATACCCTTCCGGAGTAAAATGAATCCGGTCACTGACCATCAATCCACGTCTTACCCAGCTATAGGCAGAACCATATCCATTTGTAATGCGATAAAGATCCCAGAATGGAATATAATTTTTGGAACAATAATTCTCTAATGAAATATTCAAACTTCTTAATACAGCATTCGGTCTTCGTTGTTTATAAGAATCAGGTGCGGTAGTAATGAGAATAGATGCACCGGGAGAAGATTGTTTTATTTTTTCAATAAAAGTAGTAAGCTGTTTGGTAAAAACCGTTTCATTGAAAGCAGGAAACTGCGCCTCATTGGTCCCTAATGAAATAATATACAGATCCGCTTTTAACGCAGGTAATTGCTGCCAGAAAAGTGAAGCATTATTATACTGATCGTACCTCGCACCATTAACACCGATAGTATGATACAACACACCAGGCTTTGAATTCTCTAATGAAACTCCATAAAACTCTTTTGTGCTCTCTGATGGTAAAGAAGATATAGAAAATGAAGTAGACGGTTGTTCAAGTGTTACCAAATGATATATGGATGAATCGCTTTCTTCTTTCTTTAATACATAGGGGACAGCATTATTATCTGCCTGTACCACCCATGAGTTAGCAATATTACTATCTGTAAAAATTTTTAAACGATTGAAATAAGATAAACCGGAACTAACAGGATTCAGTGATAGTTTAATATTCGCAGTCGAATTATTCGTCCGGATGCCATAACCTGATATTCCATAAGAGATAGGTATCTCCGGATGTGCCAGGCGATTGAATTGCCAGTTATTATCAGAAGAACTTTTTACATCATCCGGCGCATTGGATTGAGCCAGTTGATAGGGAAACACTAATCCTCTTCCCGCATTTCCAAAAAAATCCTGCAAACCATCACGGACCACTTCCGTTAAAAAATCTGCCTGTATATGCGAGTCGCCGATATGAACAATACTAACAGTGCCACTGCCTGTTGATTTCAGCTTGTATAATTTCTGGTAAAATGAATCAAGTCCGCTGCTATTGAATATGCGATTAAAGACAGCACTCACAAACGGATACTTTTGCGCAAGGGCGTTATCATTCGCAGGCATTTGCTGCGCATGAATAATAAGTGACGATAAAAGAAAAGTAAAAACAATAACGATATTCGAAAAAGATCTATTCATGACAAGGATCAGAGCTCCTTACGGAGACGGGCCACCGGAATGTTCAATTGTTCACGGTATTTAGCCACAGTACGACGGGCAATATTGTAACCTTTTTCCTGCAACAATTCCGTCAGCCGTTCATCACTCAATGGATGTTTCTTGCTTTCTCCTTCGATCAGGTCACTCAGGATCTTCTTCACCTCACGCGTAGACACTTCTTCACCACTATCCGTACTTAATGATTCACTGAAGAAAAATTTAAGACGATAGGTACCGAATTCAGTTTGTACAAACTTACTATTCGCTACACGGCTCACAGTAGAAATATCCAACCCTGTTTTCTCAGCAATATCTTTCAGGATCATTGGCTTCAAAGAAGTTTCATCACCGGTGATAAAGAAGTCGTGCTGGTGATTCATGATTGCCGTCATAGTACTAATCAATGTATGTTGCCGCTGCTTGATAGCATCGATGAACCATTTAGCCGCATCGATCTTTTGTTTGATAAAAAGAACAGCTTCCTTCTGACGTTTATCTTTCTTGGCACCACGATCATATTCTTTCATCATATCGCGGTAGCCTTCACTGATACGAAGCTCAGGAGCATTGCGTGAGTTAAGTGTGAGCTCGAGTTTACCATTGTTGTTCATGATAAAGAAATCAGGAACAACATAGTTCTCCGCTTTATTCACGCCACCGATATTACCGCCTGGTTTAGGGTTCAGCTTGATAATCTGTTGCATTACTTCTTTCAACTGATCTTCTGTAATGTTCAGACCGCGCTGGATCTTTTCGTAGTGCTTCTTGGTGAATTCATCAAAGTATTTAGTGATTGCCTGGATGGCAATATCTACATTTTTACCTTCATCTTTCAGACGTTGCAACTGCAGCAGCAAACATTCCTGCAGATCGCGGGCGGCTACACCGGGTGGATCAAAGTGCTGGATACGATCAATGATCGCTTCCACTTCTTCTTCAGTCGCCATAATATTCTGACGGAAGGCGAGATCATCGACAATAGCAGAGGTCTCGCGTCTCAGGTATCCATCTTCATCAATACTTCCTACAATGTGCTCAGAGATCTTCTGCTGCTTCTCATCCAGCTTTAACAGGCCCAGCTGATTAAGCAGGGTTTCATAAAAGCTAGCTTCTGTTTTAAAAGGAATCGTTTTTTGCTCGTCGTCAGAGTAATTATCGTCTCTCAGCTTGTAGTCAGCTACTTCATCATCGCCATCGTGTACATATTCACTGACGTCTACATTGTCGTATTCTTCTTCGCTACCGCTCTTCTCCTCAAATTCTGCCTCAGCCTCATTAAACTCATCTTTTACCTCTTCCTGGTTGTCCTCGTGCTTTTCCTCATCAAGCTCAAGGGCCGGGTTCTCTTCCAGCTCCTCTTTAATCCGTTCTTCCAGATTGGCCGTAGGTACCTGTAGCAGTTTCATTAACTGAATCTGCTGAGGCGACAGTTTTTGTAGTAACTTCTGTTGTAGTGCTTGGCTTAAGGCCATAATTTTAAATGGGGGCTTTAGGGCAAGAGATTTTTCCAAAAATCCGGCCATTTATCAAAAATCAAGCCGTAAATTTACAAAACAAAGCAATACAGATGCCGGAACGACAAATTTTAATTCTTGTTGTGCTGATTTTCACCTTTAACGGGGAAATTTTGGGGCAATCAAAAAATGTGGAAAAAATTCCGGTAATTCCCCAGAATACTACACATTTCAGACATTCAGCACCAAGTTATGAGCGATGGGTGAAGGAAACATCCGGAATAGTGAGTTATACTAAA
>JBDTPD010000318.1:0-5467 GCA_039932855.1 Chitinophagaceae bacterium
AAAAATATTTAGAGACTCGAAATACAAACCAGCATGACCAGCGAAATAAACATCTGATTTTTTGACCGCGCTATATTCATACCCGAGCTTGTTGAAATATTCACTGAAAGGCAGCGGTTGACTTCCGGTAATATAATTGTCAATAAATCCCTGTACATCCGGGTGTGAGGCTTTGACAAATTCGCCAAGAAAATCATCATCCTTGAATGGTTTGCCCGGGCCGTATCTTTTCGACATATCAACGACTACGGACTTCAGTGTTTTCTCATTATTGGTTTTTTCCCGGATAAAAAGATCGAGCATTAAACCGATCAATGCGCCACGATTATAAACACTGGAGTATTTACTCTGATAAGCTCCCAATACCTGCTCACTCATCGTGGTCATTGAGAAATCACCATAGCGCTCCGCTTCATTGATCTTATCGCGCATATTATTAAAGAAATCTTTCTCGGTGATCAGTCCATTTGTTACCTGCACGAGGTTGGCAAAATATTCTGTTACGCCTTCATACAACCAAAGATGTTTTGACATCACAGGGTTGGTGAAATTGAAATTCTCTATTTGTTCACTATGCAGATTGAGTGGAGTAAGAATATGCAAAAATTCGTGGCTCGACACTTCATTCACCATTGATTTCAACCGCGTCTCGTAAGCTATTTCAGGTAAAAAATAGAGTGACGAATAATTATGTTCCAGTGCACCGTAACCACCGCCGCCTTTATCTTTATCCGATAATGCTTTTTCAGGATCTTCAAAATAATAGAGGAACTGGTAGGAGTCTACCGGCAATCCATTAAAGAAATGTTGAAGTGCCTCTGCCATTGGTTTCAGGTATTCTGCTATCTGGCTGCTCTTTACCTTACCCGTAGCGGAAAATACAGATACATTGATGCGACTTTTTCCGGAAACAAAAGAAGTAGTATCGGGCTTGCAATAGAAAACCGGGTTATCTGCCAGGTATACATAATTCTTTGCTGTCAGAATATCTTCTTCCGGACTCTTCCGGTCAACAGTTAAATGGGTCGTTGCATACATCTCTGCAGGCTTACTGATCTTTATCTCAAATGGCAACATGCTATACCCTTCAAAATAACCATAGAACGCATGGTTATTCATAATGACATTGCTGCCACTTTCAATATTGGAGCCACCGGGTTGAAAAATGAAATCTTTGTCGGGCGTATCCCAGGTATCATTCACTTTGTATGTGATCTTTTGCATGTTTTTCGCGCCCTTGATCAGGTACTGATTCTGATTGAGTTTTTTTATTTTTAATTCCTTACCACGTTTATCCAGGACTTTAAAATCATCAATATATTTACCGTAATTCTTTTCACTATATGAACCGGGGATCACACGTGGGAAAGAAAAAGTGACCTCATCTTCTTTTACGGATGGTGTCAGCAGTTCGATGCTGATCTTGTCATTACTGATGTTTTTCAGATCAGCGGTATAGTTATATTTTTCCTGGGAATAAGAATGGGAAGAAAGCAATAGTATCAACAAGCATGCAGTAAGTATTCTCATATGAAAGGCTGTTTAGGTGATAAGGGGCTAAATATAATATACTAAATTTAAAGAGCCAATATGGTTATTATGAACGGCGGGAAGAAGGAAGCTAGTAGCTTTTAGTCATTAGCTGTGGTTCTTATTAAGGCATGGCCCTTAGCACATGATTTCAATCGTGGGTTAGTAAATTAAATACGGATTTAAAAAATAAAAGCATTCAATCAATCTCTTATTAGTCAATAATTTTATGCTTCGCCCAATCGATAACTATTTTTTACAAAATGAAGAACCAATTAAGAGTTGTCTCCAATTCTTACGGGAGTTTATTTTAAAACAGGATAGCAACATTACTGAAACCTGGCAGTATGGAATGCCATTCTACTATTACAAAAACAAAAGGTTTTGTTATTTATGGATACATAAAAAATTGCGTCAACCATATATTGGCATCGTAGATGGAAAACTGATCAATCATCCTGATCTGTTGCTGGAGAAACGCGCGAGAATGAAGATATTTTTGATTGATCCGGAGAAGGATATGCCGGTTGGCAAAGTGAAAGCGATTTTGAAAGAAGTATTGGCGCTGTATAAGGTTGTCTGAACTGGGATTTATTGGATGTTTGGGATTAATAGGAAAATGAATTTCACGCAAAGACGCTAAGTTTTCGCAAAGGCGCAAACGCTTATGTATTCTTTGCGTTCTGCTTTGCGACTTTGCGTGAAATGTATTTTATAAATCCTATTAATCCCAAACATCCAATAAATCCCAGTTCAGACATTACATTTACAAAATAAGTATTCAAAAAATGAAAAAAATCTCCTGGGGCATTATCGGCTGTGGCGATGTAACCGAAGTAAAAAGCGGACCAGCTTTTAATAAAGTAGAAAATTCGGAGCTCGTAGCAGTCATGCGTCGTGATGCCGCCAAGGCAAAAGATTATGCGCAACGACACAATGTACCCACATGGTACAGCGATGCTGCCAGTTTGATCAATGATCCG
Source organism: Chitinophagaceae bacterium (assembly GCA_039932855.1). Lineage (GTDB taxonomy): Bacteria > Bacteroidota > Bacteroidia > Chitinophagales > Chitinophagaceae > JAJKIP01. Next base: position 2,514 of record JBDTPD010000318.1, read on the forward strand.
GCCGTGAATGCCATTTATATTGCTACACCACCTTCTTCACATGAAGAATATACAATGGCTGCTATTGCCGCTGGTAAACCTGTGTATGTAGAAAAACCAATGACCGTTGATCCTGTCTCAGCGAAAAGAATGGCCGATGCAGCAACAGCAAATAATATAAAATTAGTAGTGGCCCATTATCGCCGTGAACAACCTTTATTTAAAAAGATCAAACAGATGATCGATGATAAAGTCATTGGTGAGACACGGTTTGTGCGTTCGGATATTTATAAAAGAATGCTGTCAAAAGAAGATCTCGCTATTGAGAAAACAGCCTGGCGCGTTGATCCATCAGTAGCAGGCGGTGGATTGTTTCATGATCTTTCTCCGCATCAACTCGACCTGATGTATTATTTCTTTGGTGAACCGGTAGCTGTGAAAGGTTTTTCAACTAACCAGGGCGGAGCGTACAAAGCTCCCGATATGGTTAGTGGAAATATTCTTTTTAAGAATGGCGTTTTGTTCAGTGGCATCTGGTGCTTCAACATTACTCAGGCACTGGAACTGGATAGTTGTGAGATAGTAGGGGATAAGGGCACTATCATTTTTAGTTTCTTCGATCATCGGCCATTGACTGTAACAGTAAATAAAAAAACTGATTTTTTTGCCTTTGATCCATTGCCGCATGTACAGAAACCGATGATCAGCGCAGTCGTCAAATATTTTTTGGGCGAAGGCCCGAATCCCTGCAGTGGTGAAGATGGCGTGAAAATAATGCGGTTGATTGAAGGATACAGCAGCGATAAATTTTAACCAGGATCATTTAGCTGCATCATACTAATTCCATTAAATTTATTTCCAGCTCAATTACAATTACCAGCGAATGCAGCAGAAAACATACGGCATTTTCTCTATCCCGGTCATCGTAGGTGCATTAGGTTTCTTCGTCGATATTTACGATCTACAGGTATTTGGCATCACACGTATCGCCAGTTTCGAAGAATTAGGAGTGTCTAAAGAGTTACAGAAATTAACCGGAGAAAGTATTATCGGCTGGCAAATGGTCGGTCTTGTCATTGGTGGGATTGCCTGGGGCGTATTAGGTGATAAGAAAGGAAGAAAGAGCGTGTTATTTGGCTCGATCTTGTTGTATTCAATAGCAACGATCGCCAATGGGTTCGTACAAGATATTTCCACGTATAAAATACTTCGTTTTGTAGCGGGGCTTGGATTAGCAGGAGAGTTGGGTGCAAGCATCACGCTGACCAGTGAAATGCTGCCGAAAGAAAAACGTGGGTTAGCAGCAGCGTTAATTGCGACAAGTGGCGTAATGGGAACCATTGTCGCTTACTTCGTACAAAGCATCAGTAAAGATTGGCGGCTTTGTTATTTTATTGGTGGAGGTATGGGTTTTGCGTTGTTGTTTTTAAGAATGAGTGTCATTGATAGCCGCTTGTATAATTCAGCTAAGAAAGAAGGATTACAAATGGGTAACCTGATGATGATCTTTCGTAGTAAAGAACGCTTTGTTCGTTTTATCCGGGCGATCATTGTGGGGTTACCGGTCTGGTATGTAATAGGCGTGCTGATCACTTTCTCCAATGAGTTTGCTGATAAATTTAAGATCTCAGGATTTGATCAACCGAAATCATTAATGCTGCAATACGTCGCGCTGGCATTTGGCGATGTAGCAGCAGGATTTCTTGCCAACTATTTAAAGAGCCGGAAGAAAACATTGTACATCTTTTATAGCCTGATGACGATCTGTATTGCGTTATTCTTTTTATTAAAAGGAGGAGGAAGCGTCACCAATATGTATATACTTTGTATGGCGCTGGGATTTTCTTCCGGTATCTCTGTATTGTATATTACGATGAGTGCCGAGCAATTTGGTACCAATCTGCGTGCGACTGCTGCCATTTCTATTCCTAACCTTGTCAGAGGTGTATTGCCATTGATGCTGCTCCTGTTCCAATTTTTGCGTAGCCCTGCTGCATTCAATAATTATATTACCGGTGCCTGGATCGTCGGCGCTATTGTACTTGCCTGCGGCTGGATCGCTGTTTATTATACGAAAGAAACGTTTGGGAAAGAAATGGACTTTATTGAAGAATAGAATGATAAAGTGTTGAATAATTAAGTGAGAATCGAATATCGAACACGGAACAAGGAATATCGAATTATGAAGTAATACACTTCATAATTCGATATTCTTTCTTACTTCCCTTTAGGGGTTGGGGTACTTCGTGATTCGATATTCCTTGTTCCGTGTTCGATATTCAGTTCCCAATTCCACATTCACTATTATATCATTTCTATCCCCTAATTTTATAGCATAAGGTATCAAACATGCTTTCATTTCCCCGAAGGGGTTATATATTTTTCATACTCGCTTTTATCCTGCAAACCCTCGAAAGCAAGGGTATGCGGGAACCTGGTGATTCAATACCTCATCCATTAAATATTTCTATTGAAACGTTGACCGGGGCCGCTGGTGATTCCATTTCCGCAGTTATTCCATTTAGCCGGGCGGGTAACCTGATCCTGGTGAAAGCAAAAGCCGATTCAATAGAAGGAAATTTTATCCTCGATACCGGTTCACCTTTTCTCGTGCTGAACATTACTTATTTCCGTGACTACCCATCGGAAGAGATAGTTACAGAAGAGCAGGCAGGAATGAATGGAACAGCCGGCTCAGTGCTGCAAACAATGGTCAGAGAGTTTTCCTTTGGCGGCATTGAATATAGCCGTCTTAAAGCGAACCTTGTTGACCTGGGTAGCATTGAAAACAATAAGGGCGTAAAAGTGTTTGGGCTGATAGGGATGCAACTGTTTCGCCAGTTTGAAATGATCATTGATTACGACAAAAACCTGATCTATCTTCACCGTATTGCGAAAAAGGAAGCGGCTGTTTACAGGCATGAAATGTTAAAAGATACATCAGCTTACCGCGAAATGCCTATTGATATCGTCAA
>JBDTPD010000319.1:0-5464 GCA_039932855.1 Chitinophagaceae bacterium
GTCGCAAAACGACATCAAACTGAATTCTTCCCCGTCGAGTTTCTCTTCAATGACCTGTACCAATTTAGTCAGGAATACTTTATCAGCATCTGCTATACCTGATTCACCAAGCATATCTGTGGCTCTATCATCTTTAAAAAGGTCATGCAACTTTTGCCGGTATTCCAGCAATTTGCGTATGCGGAGTTTCAGGTGGGCAGTATGAAAAGGTTTAGCAAGATAAGCATCTGCACCAACCTCATATCCCTCCATGTGATGATCCTCACTATTTCTTGCAGATAAAAGAATAAATGGTATCTGGCAGGTTGCCGGCGCATTTTTCATTTTATTGCATAATTCCAACCCATTCATATTAGGCATCAGCACATCGCAAACAACAAGATGGGGAACTATCTTTTCAATCAGCTCTAATGCTTTTTGCCCATCCTCCGCCTCATAAATTATATAATCGTCTTTTAAAATATCTTTCAATAAATAACGGATACCTGGTTCATCCTCGACGATCAGTATTTTTTTCCTGTTATTTTCTTGTAAGTTTTCTATGACCGCTTGTTTATTATTCTCAGTAGTGGATAATGGATGTGTGGATTCGGCATAAGAAGTGATGGCCTGGTATAAATAAGAAGGCTTGTCATTGCTCGTTTGATCAGTATCGGCAGTCATGCCTGCATTGGTTAAAGGAAGAAAAACGTTGAATACAATCCACCCGTTTTCACTGCTGGCACTTATCCTGCCATTTAATAACGTAACGAGTTGCTTTGTAAAAGCCAATCCGATACCAGTGCCAAATTTCTCGGTTCCAAAACCATTTGGATGGGCAACATAGAATTTATCAAATAACTGACTAAGCTGATCCGGGGACAATTGAATTCCTGAATTAGCTATGGTTATTTCCAGTTCATTTCCCTGTTTATTCCGACTCGCCGAGAAGATGATCTTCTCATTTTCTCCTGAATGTTTAAATGCATTCGATAAGAGATTAAAAAGAATTTTTTCCAGTTTATCCTTATCTGCCCAGCCGACAATTTCCGGAAGAATATTCAATTCATACTGCAGCCCTTTTTGCTCACCGAGTGTGATGAATGGCTCGGTCAGGTTATTCAATAATTCAGAAATATTCAAATAGCTGTATTGATTTTTGAAAAAACCGGCCTCTACCTTTCTGAATTCCAGTAATTGGTGTACCAGGTAAGTAAGCCTGGATGCCTGCTGGTGTATCAATGACAAAAAATAGGGTTTTCCTTTTTGTTCTGTAGCAGTATTTTTTTTATCTAAAAAACGTTCTGCTGAACCCATGATCAACGTCAGCGGTGTTTGTAACTCATGCGCTATATTGGTAAAAAATCCAAGGCGTGTTTGGTGTATTTCTTCTTCTTTCGTTCGTAGTACATGCTCAACAGCCAACTGGTGTTTTATTTCAAGTTTGTTTTTCCGGTAGGAATAAAAAACATAAACAACAATGGAGAGAATCAATGCGTAAACCAAAAATGCATAAGGTGTGAGCCAAAAATATTGCTTTACCTCAAGGTCAAGTAATTCCATTTCGTTGGACCAGACCCCGTCCCCGTTGGACCACTTAATATGTAATTTGTAATTACCCGGTGAGATATTGCTATAAATAATTTTTCCTGCTGTTCCGGTTGAATGCCACGCCTTATCATATCCTTCCAGGTAGTAAGCATATTCACATTTCTCTGAGTTTAAAAAACTGATAGCCTTAATGTTTAATTCAAAAAAATTATTCTTTCTTCCCGTTGAAAAATCAAGCGGCTGATTATTGTCAGGAGACAGTGCTACAAACCCATTATCTTTTGTGATTTCTCCACCTATTAAAATACCGGACAAAAGCAGGTTAGGTCGCCAGCTTGTTTTGCGTATATTTTGTGGAAGAAAATGATTAAATCCATAGGTGCCACCAAAAAATAAATTATCTGATTTATCTCTCCATACGGATCCATCGCAGAACTCATTACTTTGCAACCCATCTGACTGTTGGTAATACCATACTTTAAGATCCGCCTGGTTCACTTTTGCAAGACCCTTGTTGGTGCTTACCCAGATATGACCTGTCCGGTCCTCTTCAATCGCATGAATAGTATTATTAGGTAATCCTTCAGCTGTAGTTAGTTTTTGAAATATGGGTTCTGCCGCGCCAGCATCAGCATTTTCAATCCAGTTAAGCCCATAACTGGTACCGATCCAAATCCTGTTCCTGCTATCTTTATAAATTGACAAAACATCATTATTAGATAAGCTTCCTTCATAGGTAAATGCTTTGAATGTTTTGAACTTCCTGGTTTTTTTATCTAAAAGACTTAACCCTCCGTAACGACAACCAATCCATAACTGTCCATTATCTCCGGCGGCCAGGGCATATATAATATCATTAGCCGGGCCGGTATCACTATTGTTGAATAAAAAACGTTCGAGAAAAACCAATGAGAGCTTGCCCGATTTTTCACGGTTGATCTTGAGATGGATCAGACCATAGCCGCTGGTTCCAAGCCATAGCGAATTATCTTCGTCCTGTAGTATCGCATATACCGATCCGAATTCAGGATAGGAATTATATCCGTTCACCTGCGACCACTTAATGAATTTTTTATTCTTTAAATCATAAATACCAATTCCTTTTCCATCGGTGCCGATATAGATCAGTTCATCATTTCCTTTTTTTAAAGAATAGACAGCATTATTATCCAGCTCTGTGGGAGCGGAAAAATATTGCCGGTTCATTGCAGGTTGTGGCAAATCCGACCAAAAATCCTGTATTTTAATTATGCCACTACCTTTTGTTCCGATCCATAGGTTTCCGTTCTCTTCACAAAATGCTCTTACCGACCTGTTATAAGGCATTCCATTATCCGAGGTAGTAACAGTACCAAAAGATTTTGTTTTAGGATATATTTTTATAATTCCATTGCCGTCTGTGCCATACCATAAAATATCTTCACTACCCAGGGCCCATGATGTAACCCTGATGTCCTGCATTTGCCTGGCTTCTGCTTCCAAAAAAGAAGACAACTGAAAATTATTATCATACACACCATATCCTTTTGCTGACCACGCAAGCAAGTAATGTTCCTTATAAAAAATCATTGAGCTAAGACCATGTTTCATTTGCATGATCTTCTTTTGCAGGTTCGTTGTATTATCTATTGCGAATAATCGGTCATCTGTTGTAGTGAAAAAAATCTGATGATTAACCTGGAAAAAATTGACAATGGCAGTTTGTTCACGGTGAGTACGTAACCATTTAAACTGATGGCGGCTGCCCGAATAAACAGTTAGTTCGCCATTCGAACCCAACAGCAACAAACGATTAACTTCATCAAAAGCGATCTTATTACTTTTTGAGGTTGGTGGTGGCAGGGAGCAGATGCTGAAGCTATCCGTCACAGCATCATAGTAACTAAGACCCTGCCGGTTAAGACAATAAACTATTCCGGCTGTATCAACAGCCAAAGAATACTCCTGTTCACTTACCCTGCTTCGCTGGAGGTGGTCATAGAAATAATTATAAAATTTGCCTGTACGTTTTTCATACCTTGATATGCCGCCAATGGTACTGATCCAGATATTTCCTTTTTTATCTTCTGCAATGTTCTGGATGACATTACTTCCTATGCTCTTAAAATCATTGTCTTTGCTGTAATTAAATACATTGAAGGAAGTTCCGTCATACATATTCAACCCATCCCAGGTAGCTACCCATAATATGTTATTGGCATCTTTGTAAATGTGATTGATGGAGCTATTGGAGAGGCCATTCCTGTTATCATACTGTTGCAGGAAAAACGGGTCAGTTACTTCAGCAAACGCGGACAATTGCAATACTGATAAAAAACCAACACTAAAGAAAAAGTGAAAGAACCTTTTCATTGACAGAATCGTTGATTTAAACGGAAAATATACCTTCTAAGGTAAGCTTATTAAATGGTAGAGGGTTGAAAATAAAACCGGCTACTATATCTTCGATCGAAGCAACTTTTCAAATAAATAATCGGGGTAAACACTATTCCCAGAGAATGTAACCAGTCAATTCCAATAACGGGTTTCAATGCTTTTGTTAGTGGCAGCTTTTCTCCCTGAATTTTTAAATTACCATATCGGTAAGAAACTTAAATAAGTTATTTAATCATTCAGCTCTCAAACTCTTTACTGGATTAGTTATCGCTGCTGTAATGGATTGAAAGCTTATTGTAAACAACGTAATTAATATAACAGAAATGACGGTAATTACAAAGACCAACGGGTTAATGATAATGTGATATGCAAAGCTTTGCAGCCACTCATTAGCAGCCCACCAGGAAATTGGTATTGCTATTAATAATGCCAAACCTACAAGCATCACAAAGTCTTTTGAAAGCATAGCGACCACATTGGTTACCGATGCGCCTAATACTTTTCTAATACCAATTTCCTTTTTTCTCTTTTGTGCCGTGAATGCTGCTAATCCAAATAAGCCAAGACAGGAAATGAGAATGGCAATACCTGCGAAGTATTTTGATAATATTGCTATTCTTTGGTCGGATATGTACAGCTTATTATAGTCTTCATCAAGAAAGGAATAAGTAAATTCCAGGCCATTATTATACTTGCTAAATAAATTTTTAATACCTGCAACAGTTTCCTGTTCGGTACCTGCTTTTATTTTAACAACGGTAGTCGGATTATTTTGTGAAAAAGTAAAAAACGCCGGACCAATCTTTTTATATAATGACTCGAAATGATAATCTTTAACTATTCCAATTATCTGTTTCTTTTCCCCCCACAAAGAAACGGTTTTACCAATGGGGTTTTTAAAACCCATTGCTGCAATAGCAGATTGATTGAAAATAACACTCGAACTGTCTGCAAATTCCTTTGAAAAAGTTCTGCCTTCTACCATTTGCAAACCCATCGTTTCGAAAAAATCGATATCTGCAGCATTACCGTAATATTCTATATGAAGATTTGGATCTTTGCCTTGCCAGTCAATACCTCCGCCTTTATGTGAATAATTACCCATCAAATCGCCATCAACATCAGAAGCATTGATAACACCGGGAGTAGTTTTTAAAGCTGTTATAAATGATGTCAAGTTGTTTTTCAGGTTGTCTTCGTTTGAAAAGCGAAGTATGTTATCATTACTATAACCAAGATTGGTGGTTTGAATTAATTTCATCTGTTGGTAAACAACCATTACAGACACAATTAATATAACAGAAACAGTGAATTGAAAAACCACCAGGCCTTTTCGTATCCACAATTCTCCCAAGGAAGTATTCAGCTTACCTTTTAATATCAATACCGGTTTGAAACCGGAGAGATATAGCGCAGGATAACTGCCTGCAACAAGACCTGTGATAAATGTAATGCTGATTGCGGACATAATTAAATTTGCATTTACCTGAAGGCTTAGGTCTTTTCCTGTCATTTCTCCAAATGCTTCCACCAATTCTGGAAATTGAGCGTTCACTAA
>JBDTPD010000320.1:0-5449 GCA_039932855.1 Chitinophagaceae bacterium
AGCCCGCACCGGCATTCCCGTCAAGCTGCTGTTGGACGCCGTTGGCTCTTCTACCTATCTCGCTTTTAAAAAAGCACTGGACGAACAGATATACGTTACCAACACTGATTACTTTGAACCATTTGATCTCTGGCAGGAAAATCATATTTACCCATCCAATGACGGCCTTTCTATTTTCATTCATGATATTACTGAGCGCAAAAAAACAGAACTTGAATTAAAGAAAACGAATGAACAACTGCATCAACTTGCTGCCCACTTACAGCATGTCAGAGAAATGGAGCAGAAAAGAATAGCACGTGAAATACATGATGAATTAGGCCAGCAGATCACCGGACTGAAAATGGATGTAGCATGGATGAAGAAAAAAGTAAATGGTCATGATGCTGCAGGGTTCCTTCATGATAAGCTGGACCAGATGACAGAACTATTAGATGTATCTGTACAAACGGTCCGTAAAATATCATCATCGCTTCGTCCAAGTTTGTTAGATGATCTGGGCCTGATAGCAGCATTGGAATGGCAAACAAAAGAATTCATCAAAAGATTTGCTATACCTACAAATTTTACTTCTTCAGAAAGGTTAGTGAATGTATCGCCTGATATGGCAACCGGACTTTTCCGTCTCTACCAGGAATCATTAACGAATGTTGCGCGTCATGCACAAGCTACTGAAGTGAATGGTTCACTTACTTACAATGATCATCATCTTATTCTTAAGGTCACTGATAATGGAAAAGGTTTTGATGCCGATCTGGAAGGCGCCAGGAAAACCATGGGCCTGTTAGGTATGAAAGAACGCGTATTGATGATGGGTGGCACTCTTCACTTTGATAGCGCCGTTGGAAAAGGTACTTCCGTTACAGTAACCGTCCCTTTTGAGATGACAGAACCTGTCGAATAAGCCTTGTCAACCAGGCACTGTTGAAAAAATTCCACACACATTTTGTTTACTACCTCTTAAAGGCTGCAAGCATGGTTTTTGTAACCTTACTGCCGGAACATTTTATCTTAATCAACTTAATCGTTACATATGAAAGATTGGCTCAGAACAGCTGTCGCAGGATATGCAGGTTATAAATGGGGAGGCGGTTGTCTTGGCTTCCTGGCAGTTTTCGCCATTGTTTATTTCTTGCTTGGGCATTGCTAACATTGACGGTTTATCCGCTGGCACCATATCATCATTATACCTTATTTGTACTTACATTTAACCATCTTACGTAAGAAATGAAACCTACTATTCTAATTTTTGACGATGATGCAGAAATACTGCAGATCTGTACTATTATCATGCAGTCCAGAGGTTATACGGTTGTTACGCAGAGCGATTGTGATGATGTCTCACAGAAAGTGCGTGACTCCGGGGCTGATGTTATTTTAATGGATAATAGTATTCCTGTCAGTGGTGGCATTGAAGCGACAAAGACGATCAAACAAACAGAAAATATCAAACATATTCCCGTTATTTTTTTCAGCGCTAATTCCAATGTAGAGTCGATGAGTCTACAGGCGGGTGCAGAATATTTTTTGCCAAAGCCTTTTGATATACATGAATTAGAAACGCTGGTAACCCAGGCAATCAATAATACGCCGCAGCCAGCTTCCTGAATACAAGAGATCAATTTAGAATTATGAGTTATGAATTATGAATGTGGCGTAAATATTACGCAGTATTCATAATTCATAACTCATAATTCTTAATAAAAAGCCTCAATCAGCAAGCTTTTCTATAAATTTCTTTATTTCGATTGAGCTGAGCACATGATCTGGTTTAGCACGCTGCACCGCCTGTAATGGCATATAAGATACTTCGGCATCATTTGGGTCCTGTACAATAGTAATCCCTCTGCATTTTTTTACACAGATCATTCCATCGGTTCCATCTGCATTGGCACCAGACAGCAGTATACAAATTAATTTTTCGCCAAACGCCTCAGCCGCAGATTGAAAAGCAACATCGATGCTGGGACGGCTAAAGTTTATTTTCTCAGAATAATCTAATGTAAAACTTCCATCTTTCTCAAATAGTACATGATAATCGGCTGGACAAACGTAGAGATAGCCGGGTAACGGCATTTCTTTTTCTTCCACTTCTTTCACCATCAGGTCCGTCTTTCCATTCAGCAATTCTTCTAGTAATTGTTCCGCTACCGGTGTACGATGAAGAATTAATACTACCGGAACAGGAAAATCTTTTTTAATAGTTGTAAACAACTTTAAAATTACCTGCAAGCTCCCGGCGGAGCCCCCAATGATGATTAATTTGGACCTGGTCATCAGCTGGTCTTTCTCCAGATTTTTTCTTTTTCGATTTGTTTATACCGGTCTGCAATAGGTGAAAAGCGAAGAGACTCTTTGCTTCCTAATGCAAGAAACCCGAATTGCTCAAGACTATTATCAAACACGCCTAATACACGATCCTGTAATTTTTTATCAAAATAGATCATCACGTTCCTGCAAAAAATCAACTGAAATGAATTGAAAGACGAATCGGTAACTAGATTATGTGTTGAAAAGATCATTTTATGACTAAGACTCTCATCAAATTTAGCGAGGTGATAATTGGCGGTGTAATAAGCAGAAAAGTCATTGCGACCACCTGCTGCGATATAATTTCTCGAATACTGCTGCATATACCCTACGGGAAAAATCCCCTGTCTTGCTTTTTCCAATGCAGCAGGATTGATATCCGTTCCATAGATCAATGATCTTTCCAATAAACCCGCTTCCTGCAAAAGGATAGCCATAGAATACACTTCTTCTCCGGTGGCGCAGCCTGCGTGCCATATTCTGATAAACGGATAAGTAGCGAGTACCGGAATTACTTTTTCAATGATCGATTTGTAGAATGCAGGATCGCGCAACATCTCCGTAACGTTGACACTGATCTCTTCAATAGCATGAGCAAAATATTTTGGCTCATTGCGGATACGATAACGAAGCTCAGCAAAGCTGGGCAGTTTATCGTTTATAATAAGTCGTCTTATTCTCCTTACTAACGATGCACGCGAATACCCGGTAAAATCATACCCATATTGCTGGTACATATCATCCAGCAACATCTCCATTTCTTCCTCGTTTATCAACGCCTGTTCCAATCTATCCACCTTTCACATATTTATTTAACACTAACAATAATGCGTCCACATTTATAGGTTTGGAAATATAATCATCTGCTCCGGCCTGCAAACATTTTTCCTTATCCCCTATCATTGCTTGTGCCGTAACGGCAATCAATGGAAGTTTACCGTATTCGCTCTTCCTGATCGTGCGGATAGCTTCATATCCATCCATATCCGGCATCATCATATCCATTAGTACAATACCAATAGCAGGATCATGTTCAATCAATTTAATACCATCTTTCGCGCTAAGCGCAGACAAGGTTTGGAATTTTCTTACCCGTAACGTGGCAGTCAGGGCAAAAATATTCTTGTTGTCGTCATCAATGATCAGGATCTTATTACCTGGCATCAGTTGCAGTTTAATTATTTGATATTGCCTTCATACAACCATATGCGCAATAAAGATATCAACTGGTCAATATCTACCGGTTTTGAAATATAATCAGAAGCGCCAGCTTTTATACATTTATTACGATCTCCGATCATCGCCTTTGCTGTTACGGCAATGATAGGAAGATTCTTCCATTTTGGTTGCTGACGTATTTTACTGATTGCTTCAAAGCCATCCATCTCCGGCATCATGATATCCATTAATACAATATTGATCTCCGGATCTTTCTCCAGCAACTGCAATGCTTCCTTTCCATCGATCGCAGATACTACCTGCATTTTATGTTTTTCCAGAATTTTACTCAATGAAAATATATTCCGTACATCATCATCTGCTATCAATACTTTTTTATTGGATAAAACTTCTCCTAAGGAACCGGCACCCCGGCCATTGCCGTTTGATTTACGGGCAGGCTTAGTGCTTTCTTCTACCAGGTGAAGAAACAACGATACCTCATCAAGAATGCGCTGGTAAGAGTGTGCGGTCTTCATTACAATAGAATCCGCGTATTGCTTGATCTTTATTTCTTCTGTACGTGAAAGACTTTTACCGGTAAAGATCAGTACAGGAATATTTTCAAGTCCTGCGTTCTTTTTCACGGTATCCAATGTCTCATATGCTTTCATATCAGGAATACCCATATCCAGGATCACGCAGTCCACTTCTTTATTATCCAATGATTGTATGCTATCGCTGATATTGCCAGAGATCGCTGAATTGATATTATAAGTAGAAAGAAAATACGCCAATGCCTTTGCATGTTTCGGATTGTCCTCCACGATCAACACTTTCTTTGATTCATTGTGAATCATATTTTCGATCTTACGAAACACATCATCCATTTTCTCGAACGCAGTAGGTTTGTATACAAAATCAACGGCTCCTTTTGTCAGACTTTCTTTTCTGACTTCGTAAGAAGATACGATATGAACAGGGATATGTTTGATCTTACTATCCTTTTTAATTTCATCCATAACATCCCAACCACTCTTGATAGGTAATTGAATATCCAGTAAAATTCCCATCGGCTTATATCGTTTCGCCATTTCAAGACCTTCATCACCACGGACAGATACAAGTCCCTTATATCCTTTCTTTCGTGTAAAATCAAGTAAGGTAGTAGCAAACACTGTATCATCCTCTATGATCAGGATGATCTTATCACCTTCCTTAATACTGTTCCTGTCGTCTGGTATGTCTGCGGGTATTACTGATGAAAGAAAAGGGTTTTTCTCCTTTGGTAAATCGTTCAATACTTCTATCGGCTGGTTATGCTTTTCTGCTGCGGATGAACCAATCATTTGAAGATCATCAAAAGTAGTTGTAGTAGCCGGCGCTATCTGTCTTGTTTGAGGAATGCTCACAATAAATTCACTTCCTTCACCCGGTTCACTTGTCAATGAAATATCTCCTCCCAGTAAACGAACTAATTGACGACTGATAGAAAGTCCAAGACCAGTACCACCATATTTTCTTCGCGTAGATCCATCGGCCTGCTGAAACGCCTCAAAGATCAGGTCCTGTTTATCAGAAGGAATACCAATACCACTATCTTTTACGGAGAAATTAATAAAGTCCTGATTCTTCTTATCAGGGTAAACAGAAAATTTGATATATCCTTTATTGGTAAACTTAAGTGAATTTGATAACAGGTTTTTTAGTATTTGCTCCAATCTCATTTTATCCGTCTCTGCCTGTTTAAGCATTGTACTATCTATTTCAACAGTGAACTCAACATTCTTTTCTTTTGCCATTGGCTCAAAAAGACTTTGCATATCCTTCGAGATATCTTCGAGTGAGATAAATTCATAATCCAGTTGCATCTTACCGGATTCAATCTTTGACAGGTCAAGGATCTCATCGATCAGTTGTAACAATCCATTACCGGAAGACTGGATCACCTTTGCATACTCTACCTGGTCATTGTTCAGGT
>JBDTPD010000321.1:0-5418 GCA_039932855.1 Chitinophagaceae bacterium
CGTAGGCGAAGGCAATTCTCATAACCTGAAATTGTCCCGCTATCACCTGAGTGTGGTTGATGAACTGTATGAAAATCGTGATGAAGAAGAATTGGTGGTACAACTCGAAGAGAAATATGAAAAGCTTCGCGAGTTCAATAAAATAAAAGAAATAGATCCGCCGGAAAATTTAAAATCGATCCTGCGTCCTTACCAGATAGCGGGCTATCAATGGTTAAATTACCTCACAGAGATTAAATGGGGCGGTATATTGGCGGATGATATGGGTTTGGGTAAAACCGTACAGGCTTTATCTTTCCTTGATTATTTCCGTACTACGAATGGCAAACTGAAAGCGCTGGTGGTTTGTCCGACCACGCTGATCTATAACTGGGAGAATGAAATCAAGAAATTTACTCCTAAGCTCACGTATCGCATTCACCATGGTGCTATGCGAACAAGATCGAGAGAAGAGATCATGGATCATGATGTCACCATTACCACCTATGGCACATTGCGCAGCGATATAAAATTACTGGTCAGTATAAATTTTGATTATGTGATCCTGGATGAAAGCCAGGCGATCAAAAATCCATCGAGCAAAGTTACCAAAGCGGCTTGCCTGCTTAGTGCAAAACATCGCTTGTGTATGAGTGGTACACCTTTGCAGAACAATACGTTTGATATTTTTGCACAAATGAATTTCCTCAATCCCGGTATGCTGGGAACGATGGAGTATTTCCGCCAGGAGTTTGCTATGCCGATCGATAAGTTTGGTGAACAGGATCGCAAAGAGCATTTGAAAAAAATATTATATCCATTTATCCTGCGCAGAACAAAAGAGCAGGTAGCGCGTGATCTTCCGGAAAAACTGGAAATGATCCTTTGGTGCGAAATGGATGATGAGCAGCGAAAGATCTATGATGCGTATAGAAATGATTTCCGTGATAAGATCCTCGGTACGATCCAGGAGCAAGGCATTCAAAAATCACAGTTGACGATCCTGCAGGGTCTGATGAAACTGAGACAGATCTGCGATTCGCCGGCGATATTGAACGAGGAAGAAAAATTTGAGAACCATTCTATCAAGCTGGAAGAACTGGCGCGTGAGATAACGGAGAACATCAGTAATCACAAAGCACTTGTATTCTCGCAGTTCCTTGGTATGCTTGCATTGATCAGGGCGAAACTGGATGAGTTGGGTGTGAAGTATGAATATTTTGATGGTAGTACCTCTGCGCCAGACAGAGAAAAAGCAATTCAAAGTTTCCAGAATGATGATACGGTCAGAGTGTTCCTGATTTCTTTAAAAGCGGGTGGTGTAGGTCTCAACCTGACAGCGGCTGACTATGTATACATAGTAGATCCATGGTGGAACCCGGCAGTAGAGCAACAAGCCATCGATAGAACTCACCGTATTGGTCAAACAAAAAACATCTTTGCTTACAGAATGATCTGCAAGGATACTATTGAAGATAAAATATTGCAACTACAGGATAAGAAAAGAGCGCTTGCAAAAGAACTGATCACTGATGATAGTAGTTTTGTGAAGTCGCTTACGAGAGAGGACGTCGAATACTTGTTTAGTTAAATCTTTTTAATTGTCGTCATCATCTTTTCGTATCGGGAGGAATACTTTTTAGAACGGGATTAGTTCTCCTTTTAACAAGTTGGTCAGGGTTATTCTATCAGCTTACGTCTAATTTTGGTTGTATAAACCATCTCATGAAGAAGTTGATTTGCACCATCGTGGCAGCGATTGTTTTTTTTTCTTTTGCCGGTGCACAACGTACAGAAACTTCTGTTAAGGGTAAAGTGGTAGATACAACAGCGGGTAAACCGTTAGCGAATGCAACAGTTTCTGTATTTCTTCCCAAAGATTCTTCACTCGTCACGTTTATGCTCACGAATGCACAGGGAACTTTTGAAATAAAAGATCTGGCGCCGGTATCATACCGTATTATCATTTCTTACCAGGGACGTATTGAAATAAAAAAAGAGATCACGCTTATTGCCAAACAACAATTTGATTTTGGAGAATTAGTATTGCTTAAAGATTTTCAGACACTTGGAGAAGTAGTTGTCAGCAGCCAGGTGCCAATAGTGGTGAAAGGTGATACCACACAGTTTAATGCGAGTGGGTTTAAAACAAAACCCAATGCTGTAGCAGAAGACCTCCTGAAAAAATTACCGGGAGTGGAAGTTGATAAAGATGGTAATGTAAAAGCACAGGGCGAACAGGTGCAAAAGATCTATGTTGACGGAAAAGAATTCTTTGGTGATGATCCTAAAATGGCCACTAAAAATCTAACCGTTGATATGATTGAGAGCGTGCAGGTATATGATGATATGAGCGATCAGGCCAAGTTTAGTAAAATAGATGATGGCAGCCGCAGCAAAACAATCAATATCAAATTGAAGAAAAATCGCAGACAGGGATATTTCGGTCGCGCGCTGGTTGGCTATGGTGATGAAGGAAAATATAAGGCGAATGTGAGTCTGAATAAATTCAATGAAACACAGCGCATTTCTGCGATCTATAATTCCAATAATATAAATGAACAAGGCTTCTCGCTGTATGATGTTCCCGGCGGTACGGGCGGCCGTCGCGGTGGTGCAAGAGGCGGCGGCGGAGCAGGGATAAATAAAACATGGGCCGCTGGTTTGAACTATGTAGATGAATGGGGTAGTAAGATCAAAATTTCCGGGAGCTATATGTATTCGAATACGAATTCAATACAGGAACAGACATTACAACGTCAAAGCATTTTCACTGATTCTACTGCTATTCTTAACCGGTCCACTTCTTCCAATCGTAAAGGTGATAACCATCGGATCAATTTGAGATTCGAGTACCAGATTGATTCATTAACTTCTATTCTCTATACACCGGCACTGAGCATTCAACATTCCGACAACCAAAATATAGATACTTCCTTTACCATTTCCCAAATACCTTCTGGTGATTATCTCGCTATTACCGGCAACAATACGAATAGTAGCGAGAGCAAAGGATTAAATTGGAATAACAACCTGCTTTTTCGTCGCCGTTTTGATAAAAGCGGACGCACATTAACGATAGGATGGAACAATACATCTGGTAATAATAATAATGAGGGATATACTTTATCCCAGAATCAATTCTTTCAAAAAGACGGAAGCATTTACCAATCCATTTATCAAAACCAAAACAATAGCCAGAAAAATACTACGCATAATAATATTATCAGTACGTCTTATACAGAGCCTGTTGGAAAGGATAAAATAGTAGAATTTAATTATGCTTATACAAATAACATCGGTGTGTCTGATAAGAAAACATATGATTTCAATCCCCGCAGCAATAAATATGATAGCTTGGACCTGCCACTGACGAATAATTTTGATAACAGTTTTTTGTCACATCGCTTCGGACTTAATTACCGGGCACAGCAGAAGAAATATAACTACCAGATTGGGGTAGGTCTGCAACGTTCAATCCAGGAGAGTGATAGTTATCTCGCGTCAACAGGTAAAGACTCCGTGATCAGTCAGCGATATACCAATTTCTTTCCTACGGCTAATTTGAATTTCACGCCCAGCAAAGGAAAAAGTTTTCAGTTCAGGTATAGCGGACGATCAAATCCTCCACGCGTTTCTCAATTACAAAATGTATTGGATGTAACTGATCCGCTGAATGTAACAACGGGTAACCCGGATCTGAAACAGGAATTCAATCATAATTTCAGTATTGGCTTCAATACTTTTAATATGCAAAACTTCAGATTTGTTGCCGGCAACCTGAGTTTTTCTACCACCAGCAATAAGATCGTAAACAGTATTGATACATTAAGCAGAGGAATACAATTGACAAGGCCGGTGAATGTGAATGGATATTACCAGGCATCTTCTTATATCACGTTAGGGTTTCCTTTCAAGAATCCAAAACTCAAAGGTTCTAATGTAAATGTGACCAACAACATTACCTATAGCCGGGATATCAGCTTATTGTATAAGCAAAGAAATACTGGTCAGACAATGAATGTAACGCAAGGTGCTTCACTGAATATTAATAAAGAAGACTTTGATATTGGAGTACAGGCAAATGTTACGTATACGACGGTGCGGTATTCCGTCAACAAGTTGCTGAATGAAAATTATTATACACAAACCTACTCAGGTGATTTCTCCTATAGCCTTCCCAAAGACTTTATCGCAGCCATCAATATCGATTACTTTGTTAACTCAGGACGTGCTGAAGGATTTAATCAAAGTATTCCGCTGATGAATGCAGCTGTGAGTAAGCTATTCTTTAAAAAGAAAAATGGGGAGCTGAAGTTTACTGTGAATGACTTGTTGAATCAAAACCAAAGCATCTTCCGTAATACCGGTGATAATTATATCCAGGATACCAGAACAGTGGTCCTTCGCCGCTACTTTATGCTGAGCTTTTTATTTAACCTGAATAAGATGGGAGGCTCCCGGAATGTAAAGAGCAATAAAAAAGCCCCTCTGCGCACAGAAGAGCTAACTATAATGGGGGTTAGTAAGTGACCTTATTTTCTTCTGAATGAAGAAGCCGCTGCCGGAGACGAACCGGAAACAACAACAGACAAAACAGACTTTAATAATCGGAAAATATTCAGGGAAGGTTTGTAATAACTGCGATAGATTTTCGCTTCTTCGTGTGAATGTGTGATGTTTTTGTTTTTCATTTTGGATTTTGTTTAACTAATACGTAACGGAAAATTCTTACTAAAAGTATATAATACAATCAAGATTTAATAATATTGCGTCTTAATTGTTAACCTGTTAAATCCAAATTGAATGAAAGATTACGTAAAAACCCTTGGGTTTTTTACTTTTTTAATTCTTGTGCTGAACGTTTCCTCTGCTCAACTTTCTTCTCTTTCCCTTCGGAAAAACGATATTCTCAGCGGCATCGAACAAGTGATCAGGGACTATCCCAACCAATTTAAAAACATCATTGGTGAGTTGATCACAGAGAATCCTCAATCAGCTGACTATCGATGCACAGTTAAAATCGATAACACCGAAGAATCTTTTATCACAAAGTATACGGCTACCGATAAAGAAATCTATAGCTGGCAGGCATTGGTATTAACGACAGAAAATTTTGAAGAAGCGAAAAGAAAATTCAAATCCCTTTTCAATGAACTGAATAACCGGCTCATCGATGCTGCTTACCTCAAAGGCACCTATGAAGCACCGGCTGAAGAAAAGAAATTTACCAACGTATTATTCTCCTTCCCTACCTCCGACGAGAACTTCAAAAAACTAAAAGTAGAACTAGTGATGGAAGCTGCGCTGATGGAGTGGAAAGTCAGACTGCTCATCTATGATCGCGAGCGAGCGGATAATGAGCATGGGCCGGCAGTAGAATAAAGCCGTTGAAAGTTGAAGGGTTGAAAAGTTGAATAGGAAGAGCTTGATCGTATG
>JBDTPD010000322.1:0-5410 GCA_039932855.1 Chitinophagaceae bacterium
AAATGGTAAGAACGTTGGAGCAGAGAAACTGGTCAGTGGAGATCCTGCAGCTGAGAAAGCCGCGAGGAAAGCAAGAAAATTTAAAGATTAAATATATAGCTGCTTGCAGCTATTCAGTAAAAATCCTAGTCTTATAGTAAAGCCGTTAATTACTAAAACGATTACTATATGAGCCTTACCCTACGGACCTCACTAGGATGCACAGAAGCCATCATCGCAGACGATGGAACCCTTAATTTCTTCTACCACATTGCGGGTATCATCAACGAAGACCTCCGACTTAAATTTATCAACAAAGAAGATGAATTTGATTCCATCAACTGGAACTTCAAATACAAAGGTCATACCCTTACACTTCATTACAGTATCTACAATGGCATTTCCGTGTTTCCTGCCAAAATACATGCTGCTGATGTGAAAGATAATAAAGCGGTAGAGGAACTGGCAAATGCGCTGGAGTTGAAATTGGCTATGCGTCAACCAATGAGGAACATTGCGTGATTTAATAACTTTTCTCTTCTATTGAATCAAGAATACCCCGGTAGCTGACATACCTGTCTTCATGAATCTCCCCACTGACCACGGCATCTTTTATTGCACAATCCGGTTCGTTTACATGCAAACAATTATTGAACTGGCAATTATTTAATCGCTCTCTCATTTCAGGAAAATAGTGTGAGACTTCCTGTTTCGTTACATCTACCAATCCAAATTCTCTCATACCCGGCGTATCAATGACAGCGCCACCGCCTTCTTCAGGCAGGTCATACATTTCTGCAAATGTGGTAGTATGTTGTCCCTTTCCGCTCCAACCGCTGATATCCTTGGTGCGCAATTGCAGATCAGGGAGGATCGTGTTCAGCAAAGAAGATTTACCAACGCCACTATGACCACTCAGTAAGGTTATTTTTCCCGTCATTCCCGCTCTCACTTCTTCAATACCTGTCATTTCTTTGGTACTGATCAGGTAAACAGTATATCCAATCGCCTCATACATCTCTTTCCATTCTTTAAACTTCTCTTCTTCCTTTTTCTTATACAAATCAGCCTTATTAAAGACAATGGCGGCCCGGACATGATACATTTCAGCAGCAACGAGAAAACGATCAATAAAACCCTGGGAGGTCCGTGGCTCTTTTAATGTAGCCACGAGAAATGATTGATCAAGATTGGAAGCAACGATATGATGCTGGTATTTGAATCGCGGCGATTGACGATTGATATAATTGTGTCGTTCAGTGATGCCGGTGATAATGGCCGTGTTTTCTGTTTTATCCTCGATGTCCATCTCTACTTTGTCACCTACTGCAACAGGATTGGTACTGGTAATATTGTCGATCTTGAAAATACCTTTCATGCGGGCATTGTGCCAATTGCCTGCTTCATCTTTTACGGTGTACCAACTGCCCGTTGATTTATATACTGTCGCTTTCATTGATTGCGAAATTCACGAATTGGCGGCAATAATTCACAGAAAATATTTCACGCAAAGACGCAAAGAGAAACGCAAAGAATACAATGTGACCTGGCGACTTTGCGCGCTTTCTTTGCGCCTTTGCGTGAAACCAAAAAAATAATAATCAAGGAAACTTTCTAAAGACAAGAAAACGTAACAGTATTTCTATTAAAAGAAATCCCAGCGCTGCTAATACAAATGGAATAAATAATTCTCTATATCGCTTATAAGAAGTAACATCAATCTTTGATTTCTCGAGCGAATCGATCTGTTTATAGATCTGTTGCAATCCGTCTTTATCCTTTGCCCTGAAATATCGCCCACCTGTTTCTGTTGCTATTTTGCGAAGCAATTCTTCATCAATAAAATCAATGGCCGGATTTTTCTTTTCCTCCGGATTACCAGTAATCTCAACGATCGAAGAAGGCAACGCTCCCATTCCGATTGAATACACTTTGATACCTTTTGCCTTGGCAATCTCCAGCGCTGTCAGCGGATCTATCAATCTCGTATCAGGAGGATCTTCTTTTCCATCTGTCAGCAAAATGATGACCTTACTTTGAGCGGTACTCTTTGTCAACCTGTCAACAGCAGTTGCTAATCCTTCACCGATAACGGTACCATCACGTAAATATCTTTTGCTCTCCAATGATTGGATCTGGTTGATCAGCGTTGCCCTGTCAGTCGTAAGCGGACAAGCCGTAAAACTTTCTCCGGAAAAAATTACCAGCCCTATACGATCAATGGGCCTGCTGCGGACAAATTCTTCTGCTACCTGCTTGGCTACTTCCATCCGTGATGGTTGAATATCCCTGGAAGCCATACTACCACTCACATCCATACAGAGAACAATATCGATACCTTCTCCCTGCAAATGCTGCTGGTCATTCCTTTTCTGCGGCCGCGCAAGAGCAGTAACCAGTGCAGCAACTGCCAGCAGACGAAGAATGAATGGCACATGCCTCAATTTATTTTTAAAAGAAGATACTGCGAAAGCACTTGATGAAGATACTTTGATCACAGCCTGACGCCTGTTGTATTTTTTCAGGTACCACCATATCATTAAGGGCAGTATAGCAAAAAGACCAAACAGCTCGGGATGCGCAAAACTCATATGACTGATCCAGTCGTACATCATGATTTCATTTGTTCGATATGATCTATTGATTGCTTCACAATATTAAAACTATCCTGGTCATCCGATTGCGTAGGAATGTATTTGGCAAATTTTACAAAATCACTTAACCGCAAGCTCTGTGATAATTTTTCAAACATATCCTTTGACATTTCTATAGAGCGCAATTGCACTACCAGGTCATCTGTTGTTTGCTGACGTGAATGAATACCTTTTTTTGCAAAAACATAATTCCTGAACACATCTACCAGTCTTGAATAATATTGCTTGGCTTCCGGTTTTGCCTGTTGCAGTTTCGCCAATTCTTCCATGGCAATCTTATAAGCATCGGGTGCAATTTCAACGGGTTTTGGAACCGGCTTTTTCTTTTTCTGTGTCAGGAAATATACCACTGTCAGCAATACGATGGCTCCGCCAATAGCATAAAACCACCATTCTGTTTTCTTTTTTTCCGGTACAGGATTTACACCGATCACGTCTTTGATATCGTGATATGGTTGTGTAGTATCAAAAGGCGTAAATCCAACATCGATGGACAAGCTATCAGTAGCAGTATTTTCATACCATACAAAAGCTGGTATCACCCAATGTCCCGAATCAAAACTGGTGATCTGCAAACTCTGCGATAGAATGGTACCATTTGAAGTATTGGTAGTATCTATTTTGTCTTTTCGCAAAAATTCAAAATGCGGAAGCGAATCATATTGAAAAAAACGGATCGGCTGATTTTGTGGAATATCCGCTTTCAATATTAAGTGTATCGGCTCACCGATCAGGATCTTTGTCCGGTCAACAGTAACGCTCACAGTGGTCTTGTCCTGTGCTGCTACAGCAACAGACAACAATACACACATAATAACAAGGGGGATGCTATAAGTATTCCTTTTAATCATTCATTTATGTCGTCAATGGTTCACTTGTTACGGCTAAGAAAAAATCGTTGAAGAACTCTTACATAATCATCACCGGTTCGTATATGGAGCAGATCACTACCTGCTTTTTTAAATACCTGTGTACTATAGGCGGTTACCCTGAAAAATTCTTCCTGGTAACCCTGGCGCACAAATGCACTGCTGCTATCGATCCATTTTGTTTGTCCTGTCTCTGCATCCTGTACCTGCAACATGCCTGCATTCGGCAGTTCCATATCCATCTTATCATAGATCTTGATTCCTACTACATCGTGCTTCTTGGCAGCAATGCGCAAAGCATCTTCATAATTTGAATCGATAAAATCACTCAGAATAAAAGCAATGCTTTTTTGCTTGGTTGAATTATTAAAATAACGCAGCGCAGGCGTCACCGAAGTGCCTTTGCTCTTTGGTTGTTTGGTTAATAATTCACGAACAATATATAAAGCGTGTTGCTTCCCTTTTTTAGGAGGTATATATGCTTCTACTTTATCGCTGTAAAAGATAACACCGATCTTATCGGCATTATTAACAGCAGAAAAACTGAGTACTGCTGCTACTTCAGTAATGATATCACGCTTGCGCGCATAGTTGGTACCAAATAAAGAACTGGCACTGATATCTACCAGCAACATTACTGTCAACTCTCTTTCTTCTTCAAATACTTTACTGTAAGGATGACCAAGCCTGGCCGATACGTTCCAATCGATAAAACGCGTATCATCACCTGCCGAATATTCTCTTACTTCTTTAAATGACATTCCCCTTCCTTTAAAAGCACTATGATACTCACCAGTGAATAGATCACTCGTAAGTTTCTTGCTTTTAATTTCAAGCTCTCTTACTTTTTTTATTATTTCGGCGGTAGTCAACATAATGATGGCGGATGATAGATGACGGATGGCGGTGCCTTACTTATCTTCATCCTTTCTTAAGGAACGTTTATTTTTTTCAAAATGTCTTCAACCATGTCCTCTACTTTTACATTTTCCGCTTCGGCTTCGTATGTCAAACCAATACGATGTCTGAGTACATCATTGGCAATACTTCTTACATCCTCAGGAATAACAAATCCTCTTTTATTCAGGAATGCCTGAGCTTTTGCTGCAAGCGCCAGGTTAATACTGGCTCTCGGTGAACCACCATAAGAAATCAGTGGCTTTAATTTTTCCAATTGATATTTCTCAGGCGTTCTTGTTGCAAAAACAATATCGAGAATGTACTGTTCTATTTTTTCATCCATATAGATCTGGCGCGTCAGATCCTTTGCATTGGTTACTTCCTGCGCAGACACTACCTGGTTGATCGGTTTTGACATTTCTCCCTGCACACTGCGCCTGATGATCATCTGCTCCTCATGCATCTTTGGATAATCAACCACTACTTTCATAATAAATCTATCTACCTGTGCTTCCGGCAATGGATATGTTCCTTCCTGCTCCAATGGATTCTGCGTAGCCAATACAAGGAAAGGTTCCTCCAGTTTATAAGTCGAGTCACCAATCGTTACCTGTCTTTCCTGCATCGCTTCCAATAATGCTGACTGCACTTTTGCAGGAGCACGGTTGATCTCATCAGCCAGGATAAAGTTGGCGAAGATGGGACCCTTTCGTACAACGAATTCACTTTTCTGTTGATGATAGATCATTGTACCGATCACGTCGGCGGGCAACAGATCCGGTGTAAACTGGATCCGGCTAAACTTTGCATGAATAGCCTGCGCCAGCGATTTGATGGTTAAGGTCTTTGCCAGGCCGGGAACACCTTCAAGCAATACGTGCCCGTTACTCAACAAACCGATGAGCAACCTGTCAAGCATGTGGCTCTGGCCCACGATAATGTGGCCCACTTCTTCCCGTAATTTATCTGTAAACTGACCGGCATGGCTGATGCGGTCGTTAAGCTGGC
>JBDTPD010000323.1:0-5410 GCA_039932855.1 Chitinophagaceae bacterium
TGTACTAAATCTGAAAAGATTTTAAATTATAGTACAGTTCCATTCAACTCTTCAACTTTTCAACCCTTCAACATTTTTAGAGATATCTTTCTTTAATGATCTTCATGTGATGCTGGCAATGGCCAGGAATAATAAAACCAAAAGCCAGTACATAAACCGGAGTTTGATTAGAAATGCCATTGGCATCCAATTGCTCATTGTCGAATGATCTGAATAACCAGGAA
Organism: Chitinophagaceae bacterium; assembly: GCA_039932855.1. Classification (GTDB taxonomy): domain Bacteria; phylum Bacteroidota; class Bacteroidia; order Chitinophagales; family Chitinophagaceae; genus JAJKIP01. The sequence continues at coordinate 225 of JBDTPD010000323.1, forward strand.
GTTGATTTTCTTACATGTTTAAACTCTTCGATCATATCATCCCAATCACGGGCGTTGGCTTTCGAATGAGCCGCATAATCATTCTCATCAAATCCTGGTAGTGATTGTTGTTCGCCACGTGCAATACAAACAGCCCGGTAGGCAAACACTCTTTCTGCATCAATGATGTGTTGAAAGACTTCTTTCAGTGTCCATTTACCTTCACCATAGGCATAGACATATTTATTCTTTGGAATAGATTTCATTAGCTTAAGAAAGTCTTTTCCATTTTTATCAATGGCCTTTAATACATCGTCATGTTTTGCCTGATTGATATATTTATGAAAAGGTTCCGGTACTCGGGATAAGTCGGGACGTGACATAGCGTAATAAGTTTTAAGTTATTAGATTGTAGGTTATAGGTTGTGAGTATTCTTGAAGGTCGGGGATTTATCTCAATTTCCACCAATCTACCAAACCAAAATCAGTTAAAAGGCGACAGGGTTTTCCAACACTATCCAGGCCGATATAGGTGCTATAACAACCGTCACCCATACCTGTACTGAAACTAGCCAGGCTATGATTGCCAAATTGGTAAATAAATCCGTTAGCATCTTCTGCTACTTCATATTTATTAATAAAAATACCACCCCACTGTGATTCATCCAGTTGATTAATGACGGGTGCACCGATAGAATCAATGAATAAACCTTCTCCTGCATCAACGCCGTAGCAATAGATAGTTGAGTCAGTTATCAGAAGAGGTTTCTGACCTGCCTTCAACGCGACTTCCCATTTCGCAACCCGATTTTGGGAAAAAACAATTCTGCTAAATGCTACACGCTGATCATTTTCTGCTTTTGCAATGCCCAGTTGTACAGGGAATGATCCAATGGGAAACTCATAGGCAAATGGAAGAGCATCCCGAAGAGTAACAGGATCACATGCAATGATCTTTCCGCTTTCAATATTTATATTCCCAATATCAGAAGTATAAAAATTTAAAATAAAATCATCCTGTTTTGATTTGGTACCATTTACAAACGCAGCTTCAAAAATGGCTGGGTATTCTTTCCCCCGATAGATTGTGGTAATATCCGGTTTTGATGTATCTGATCTTGGCAGATCAGGCTTCGAATCAAGTGGTATGTAATGATGAGATGAATTGTCTTTGCAACAAATCAATATCAGCGAGACGGGAATTATAACTAAAATAAGTTTGCAGACTTTCACCCGACTAAGATAAAAAAACCGGCCATGTGGCCGGTCTTTTATTTTCAATTATTTATTACCCCTTCATATTCTTTTTAACTTTCGATTTCATTTCTTTTTTCGCTCCAGGCTTTAAAGTAGCAGCTAACTTTACCGCTTCATAAGCATTAACCACACCACCTGAACGGCATAATTCATTCAGATCAGTCATATCACCACTACCTGGTGTCTTTACTTTTACCGGAGGGTCCTGAGCTGATTTCTCAATCACCCATTTTACCTGTGCAGGAGTCAGCTTTGGATAATATTCCATAATAAACGCTGCCAGACCCGCCACTACCGGAGAAGCCATACTTGTTCCCTGCAGATTCTGATAATTATTACCACCCGGTACTGTTGAATAAATTCTTACACCCGGCGCAAATACATCCACTCTGTCTTTTCCATAATTAGAAAAACCGGCGACCATGTTATTTGATTTTGGGTCTCCGCTTGCACCAACAGTGATCCAGTTAGTTGCTTTTGTTTTATCTAAATAAACAGGAGAGGGGAAGTTATTGGTCGTATCAAGATCTTTTGAACTGTTCCCTGCTGCTTCAACGAACAGTACACCTTTTTCCTGCGCATACTGAACCGCTTCATCTACCCATTTCTTTTCAGGAGAAATACCTTTACCAAAACTCATATTGATCACTTTAGCACCGTTATCAGCTGCATAGCGGATAGCCAGGGCAATATCTTTATCGTGCTCGTCACCATCAGGAACGGCACGGATCATCATGATACGTACGTTATCAGCCACACCATTGACACCAACACCGTTATTACGAACCGCGCCGATGATGCCTGAAACGTGTGTACCATGAAGCGCACTCGTTTTGCTGGCCATTACATCACCGTTTCCGTAAAAACGATCATTGAAATCATAATAATTATCTTTTACAATGTCTGCACGGTAATCAGGCGGAGCTGATTCCACTGATTCACCTTTACGGATCTCACCTTCGATATCTTCCAGGATTTGTTTGTTGGTGATATCATAGTTATCATTTGCTTTACAAATATCCAGGTAAAGCGCTCTTGCTCTTGTTGCATTAAAATCAGTAGGAGCGTATGTTTTCAGATCTGTTCCACTGAATTCATCTTTGCCAATCTTTGCTGCAATCAGTGAATCACCTTTTTGCAGAGCAGGCAATAATTGTTTCAGCATGGCAACTTCTTCCATATCCACATCACCAATGATCTCTGCTTTAGCAGACAGGTAATTTTCATACTCCATTTTATCTTCTTTGCTCAGTGCAGCTTCATTTACTTCTTTGTTTGCCCATTTCAATTTGAGTTTGTGGTAAAGCCTGCTCGCTTCTTCTGAGTCTTTATCGACGTTACGGCCATCACGACCACCAAGGAAGTTCCAGCCATAGACATCGTCTACATAGCCATTTTTATCGTCGTCGATACCATTACCAGGAATCTCTTTAGGATTTCTCCAGAGAATAGATTTCAGATCCTCGTGCGTAGTATCAACGCCGGAATCAATTACTGCTACAATAACGGGGGTGCTTTTGAGCTTTTTGTCACGAACGAATGAATAAGCTTTGTCAATACTGATGCCGTAATAGCCACTATCCTTGGCATCCATCAGGTGCCAGCCATTAGGGACATCTTTCTTTTGGGAAAATAAAGTGAGACTGAATAAGCTTACAATCGTTATCAGGAAGGTACGTTTCATCATCGCAATGTTTATTTATCGTTTATTTATGTGAGTAAAAGAAGGGTTTAAAACGTTCCAGAGGTTTGAAAAGTTTAAGAGGTTCATGAACTTTTAAACCTATTAAACTTGTGAAACTTTTTGGAACTTTCTCAATATGTAAAATTGCAAAAAGTGGCAAAAATAATGGATACCACTCATACATTTTATGAAAAGAAAAAACCCTGCAAATAGAAGATTTACAGGGTTTTTAAGCACTTGGATGCTAATGATATGTTATTGGTTGCTTACCTTAAGTTCCACTCGTCTGTTTTTAGCCTTTTCTGCAGCTGTTTTACCGGTGGTCAGCGGCTTATCCGGGCCATATCCGATAGAAGTAAGGCGTGATGCATCGATGCCTTTGCCTTGCAGATAAGCCTTCACGTTGTCAGCTCTTGACTGTGATAACTTTTTATTAAGCTCATAGATACCATCGTTGCTGGTGTGCCCTTCGATTGACAGTTTCAATTCTGGGTTTTGTTTCAACAGCGCCACTATTTCATTCAATGTTTTATAGGAATCAGGTGCAATATCAGCCTGTCCGAATTTGAATTGAATACGCTTAGCCGCATAATTTACTTTCTCGACTATTTCCTGTTTAACAGCAGGGCATCCGTTATTCTCTTTCAGACCCATTACTGTCGGACATTTATCTTCTTCATCATTGATACCATCATTATCCGAATCCGGAATAGGACAGCCCTGGTAACGGCTTGTGCCCGGTATGCTAGGACATTTATCATCCTTGTCAACCACACCATCCTTATCACTATCGTCATACGGACAACCATGATTGTCTTTAGCACCACTGACAGTAGGACATTTATCATCTTTATCCAGTACACCATCACCATCTTTATCAGGATAAGGACATCCCTTGGTATCAGCAGGGCCGGATACCTGTGGACAAGCATCATCTTTATCAGCGATACCATCACCATCTGTATCAGGACATCCCATCAGCTTGGCAGAACCAGCAGCTTCAGGACATTTATCTTTTTTATCAGGAACACCATCATGATCTCTGTCATTGCCGGCACGGGCAACGGATTTACCCAGGAACACTCCCAGTGTAATACCCATCACTTCATGTTTGAATGTACCGTTGTAGACAGGAGATTAATAAATATTTTTAAATCCACGGCTATAGTTAGCCGTTAAGGATACGCGACCAATTTCAAAACCAGCCAATCCATTCAGACCATAATCATAGCTGGTGTATTTGCCCGGGCCTTTACCAACAGGCGGATCAAGAATTTCATCTACATAGTAAGCACCACCTTTTGAAATGGTTTCTGTTTTTTGATATCCATCAAAGAAGAATGAAAAATATGGTCCACCGCCAAGAATGAATTTCACATTCTTACCGAGAGGCAATTTTAATACAAGGTTCAATGGAATATCTATGTAGTTTAAAAACTCACTGCGGTTAAGACTAAGTGTATCATGGAATGTTGTATCCATTATTTCAGAATACTTCCGTCCCTTATGATAAAATTCAACCCCTGGTTGAAAGCAGAAAGTTCCTTTTTTAGTAAAGGGAAGATCGGCTACCATACCGAAATGCACACCTGTACGCGGAGAATAATTCTTTTTGATATCATTCCAGTTAGGAAGATCATTTGTCTCGAGAATGTTAGATTGGTGACCACCACCAAGAATACCAACTCTTAACTGCGAGAACGCGCTCGTTGCCAACAAAAGTGCAGCAAACAGGAGAGTAAAGGTTCTTTTCATGGATAGCAAATTGGATTTTAAGGATAATGTTACTATGACAAAAATTGTAAATATTTATCAGAAAACAAAAGAGTTATAAATAAAACTCTCAATTTCAGCATGTAACAACGAAATAATACGCCGGTTTATTATCTATATATGAAACTTTATTCCCTGTGCCAGCGGCAGGTTTGTACTATAATTGATCGTATTCGTCTGTCTTCTCATATAGACTTTCCAGGCATCACTGCCGCTTTCGCGACCACCGCCAGTTTCCTTTTCGCCACCAAAAGCGCCGCCGATCTCTGCTCCGCTGGTACCGATATTCACATTGGCAATCCCGCAATCACTGCCCGCATGAGACAGGAACTGCTCGGCTTCCCGCAGATTCAGGGTCATAATAGAGGAAGAAAGCCCCTGTGGCACCCCATTCTGGATGGAAATAGCTTCTTCAATGGTCTTATATTTTAAAAGATAAAGAATAGGGGCAAAGGTCTCATGCTGCACGATCTTCAGATCTGGCTGAGCCTCT
>JBDTPD010000324.1:0-5406 GCA_039932855.1 Chitinophagaceae bacterium
CACCTTTCTTATTCTTACGCCAAGGTGCGTGTCCTCACGCACTTCATCTTTAATATCATTACCATACCTATAATAGTGGTGTGTGAGGACACACACCCTGGCGTAAACTGATCACCTTTTTCATTTATACCTTTTACTTTCCTTTCTTATTCCTTACCTGCCTGCCCCAGGCAGGTTTCTTATTTTCATTTCTTATTTTCTAGGGGTATTTATGTAAACGTTGGTACGACACACAAGTAAGAAAAATCGGGACGATAAAACCAGTAGTTGTTCTATTGTAGTAGCCTGCAGGAATGATTTTCTTTGTATTGTTGAAGCGATGATAAAGTGAAAGTGAGCATGATACACCAGGTGGTGTCAACACAAAAGCGAATATGTAATAGTTAAAATAATAGAACTGTCAAGGCAAAAGAGAAAAGCTGACGAACAGTTCCTGCAATGGTGTCCGGGTAAACCCAGGCAATCGTTACAGAAAATAAATGGGGGGTTAACCGATTCGCCCCTCATTAAATTGGGGGGTGGTTTCTACCATCCCTTTTTTTTATTCGCCAGCTTTTCGTGTTGACGATTTAACAAACTCTCAATATTATTTAGACGCTGACTGAAAATTAAAACTTGCACGCACAAACGTTTTTTTTAAAAATCAGTCCAACTACATTTCGTGGTTTTCCTATTTACTAATTGTCACCACTCCTTCCACCGTTTTACCGTTTGTTTTAGTTCGTTGATCCGGTTGACTACCGCCAACACTGATCATAATCTTGCCCGGTGTTTCTTTTGCTAACCCATGCTCATCAGGGACAGAAAGATCCTGTAACGATAGAGTAAATTGCAGCATCTTGCTTTCACCTGCTTTTAAAAATACCCGCTGAAAGCCTTTTAATGCTTTTAATGGCGCTTTGATCTCATTATGGTGCATTATATAAAGCTCGGCTACTTCTTCACCATCCTTGCTCCCACTATTTGTAACCCGAACGCTCACCGTAATATTTTTTCCTTGTTTCGTCATTGCAGGAACCTGCAACTTGTCGTACTTAAAGCGGGTATAACTAAGTCCATACCCGAAACCGTATAATGGCTGTCCTTTAAAATAACGATAGGTTCTGTTATTCATCGAGTAATCCTGGAACGATGGAAGATCAGCATCGCTTTTATAAAACGTTACCGGTAAACGACCAGCCGGATTATAATCACCAAATAATACATCAGCAATGGCCGCACCAGCCGCTTGCCCGCCATACCAGGCATTCATAATAGCAGGAATATGCTCCGCTTCCCATGGAATAGCGATCGCGCTGCCGGTCATCATGACAAAGACAACAGGCTTGCCGGTTGATTGTAATTTTTTCATTAATTCTGTCTGCACAGCGGGTAATAGTATCGATGTACGGTCACCGCCATCAAATCCTGGCTGATTTACCCGCATTTCTTCTCCTTCTAATTGCGGTGAGATACCGCCAATAAATACAATGGCATCCGCATCTTTCACCCTATCAGCTAATGCATTAAAATCCGAACGTATAAATTGGCCGGTTTTTAATTTAGCGATCGCCTTTCCATCATTTTGAAAATACTCGAGTACCAGGCGATAGGTTTTATCTTTTTGTGTTGCCAGTGTATATAATCTTGCTCCTCCCCTGTTGCGTGTCCACGCATTTAATGCGTCTTTACCATCAATAGTCAAACGGTAGCCATCATCTCCTTCTACTTCAAAGGTAATATTGCCATCACTCGTAGCAGTAAAATCAGACGACCATCTTACTGAAAAATTATTATAGGCCTTGAATTTATCTGCTACCAGTTCTCCTTCCTGCCAGTCGTTATCAATTTTTTCTTCGATACGCGTTAATACTGGTTCACCGCTCAGGTCTTTATTGGAAAAATAACTGGCACTGAATCCTTTCTTCCCTTCCCATGATAATTGGTTACTGATATCATTGTATTGAAAAATGGTATCATTTACATACGCAGTTCCGCGTTCATATTGTACCACCACATCTTTTCCCAACTTAGCTTTGATTCCTTCTACTGCACTGATGATTTGGGATGGAAGACCATTATAATTACCCAATACGGTTAAAGTATTATCAGCATTGGGCCCAATAATGGCAATCTTTTTTATTTTCTTTGATAACGGCAATGTATTGTTATCATTCTTTAATAATACAATAGATTGCTGCGCCATCTTCAGTGCATGTGCCTTATGCTCCGGACTCTCTAATACTGATGCCGGAGTTTGCGCATATTTCACCATTGATACCGGATCAAACATACCGAGACGGAAACGGATCATGAATAATCTTCTCAGTGAAATATCAATCTGTTTTTCTGTAATCTTATTTTGTTTTACTGCATCCACTAATGATTTATAAGCTGTGTTGCCACAATCAATATCAGTACCATGATACACTGCGTCAGCCGCAGCACTTATAGCATCAGGATGTGTTTTATGTGTTTTAAAGAAATCATCGATGGCGCCACAATCAGACGTAACATAACCGGTAAACTTCCATTGATTACGAAGAATATCTGTCATTAATAAATCACTACCACAGCAAGGTTGCGTGTTATATGCATTATACGCGCACATCACACCCGCTACTTTTGCATTCACTACCAATTCACGGAAGGCAGGCAGGTAAGTATCCCACAGATCATAATCACTCACTTTTACATCAAATACATGTCGTGATGGTTCAGGACCACTATGCACCGCAAAATGTTTGGCGCACGCAGCTGCTTTTAAGTAAGTAGGATCATCACCCTGTAAGCCATGTACAAATGCTTTGCCCATGGTAGCCGTCAGAAATGGATCTTCACCATATGTTTCCTGTCCACGTCCCCATCTTGGATCGCGGAAGATATTGATGTTCGGGGTCCAATAAGTAAGACCAACATAACGTGCGCCGGGCTTGCCTGCTTTCACTGCTTCATTATGAATAGCTCTTCCTTCGAGTGCCGCATAATCTGCCATTCTATAGATTGAATTCGTATCAAACGTTGCCGCCATCGCGATAGCTTGTGGAAAAACAGTAACGCGATATTGCGTACGTGCTACTCCATGCAATACTTCATTCCACCAATCATACGCAGGGATTCCTAATCGGTCAATCGCTGGTGTAGAATTAAGCATCTGCGCTACTTTTTCTTCCAATGTTAATCTTGATACAAGATCATTCACCCGCGATTCCATTGACAACGCAGGATTTTGAAACGGATAACTTGATTGCCTGGTCGTATCCTGGCTAAAAGAATTATTAACGAATGAAAGAAAGAATAAGAACAAAAGAAACGATTTCAGGAAGTGTTTTGGATAAAGCATAATAAAAAGTTAGACAAGTGTTAAGCGGTTGTGAAAGAGTTTGGACGCTAAAGATATTTGTTACTTGCGTGAAATCATTCATTCTTAAAAATTACAATAAAATAGTTGTTGCATAACTCAATCAATGCAGATAAACGATCGTATGAAAGAACTTGTTTGTTAAAACATCAGCATGATAAATGGCTTGTTTATAGGTTATTGAAGCAAGCGAAATCTATACATTAACAATTGCCTGATAGTTGGCATTTTTTCTGTCTTATAGGGGTGTAATCAATTTTAAAATTTTAAAAATTCTGTTATGAAAAAAGTTTTACCTATTCTCTCCATTTTAGCACTGTTCAGTATCTTGATGATATCGTGTAACAGTAAATCCGGTACAGCCGCAGATACACAAACTGTAGGGTATGCTGATACCGTAGGATTAGCACAGTTCCAATCCTGGAAAATGCAAAACGAACGATTAGATCCAAACCAGTATTATCAGCAAGCAGTACAACGTACTCCTGTTGCTGCTGCGCCTGCTAAGAGAACCAGTACCAGTTCTTCTAACTATGGTAGTGGATCAATGAATTCGGGTTCGAGCAATACTGCGAAGACCACGCAAAAGAAAGGATGGAGCAAAGCTGCTAAAGCTGCCGCAATTGGTGGCGGTGGTGGTGCTATTGCCGGTGCGGTGATCAATAAAAAGAATCGTGTGCTTGGTGGTGTAATCGGCGGTGTCGTAGGTGCCGGTCTTGGTTACGTCATTGGACATGCACAGGATAAAAAAGACGGACGATAATAAAATTCATGCACAGTTTAAGATGGGGCCTTTGAAAAAAGGCCCCATCTTTGTATAAAGAAGTATATGAAAAAATATATTCTACTTATATCCGTCGTAGCAATGGCGATGGCCTGCAATAACGACAGCTCAGAAAAAAAGACAACGGATACACTAACGAATACCACGACAAATATTGCTGAACCCACTCCCAATATGGGAAAACAATGTTACACCGGTGTGGTTGGTCGCGATACGGTAAACATGACCGTCAATATTGGCGATACTGTTAGTGGCACACTCGATTATCGTTTTTATGAAAAAGACAAGAATCACGGGTTGATCAGTGGCGTCATGAAAGGCGATACATTGATTGCTAACTATGATTTCAGTGCCGAAGGAATGCAATCTATCCGTGAAGTAGTTTTTCTCCGGAAAGAAAATACATTAGTAGAAGGTAATGGAGAAATGATCGATAGAAATGGAAAGTTGTCTTTTAAAGATATTTCCAAAGTGAAATTTGCTGATGGATTTGTTTTACACAAAACGATCTGTGCTAAATAAGCTTGAATGTAAAATACAGAGATATCGATTAAGAATTAAGAGTTATGAATTATGAATGTGTGTCCTCAATTCATAATTCATAACTCTTAATTCTTAATTGACATTTCATTATTCTTTGTCAAACACTTCTTTCATCGTAAACTCTCCTTGTGGAGAAGAAGATGAAACAGTTGATGTCAGATTTTTTCCATCAGCTGATAATGTCCAGGTTTCTGTTCCTTTTATTTCGCCGGTTTCGCCATTTCTGTCAAAAGCAATGGTGTAAGAAATAACCATTGATTGACCATCATCTGACCATTTCAAAGTAGCTTTCTTTTTTGAATTACCAAATGCTGTTGTTTCAGAAACTTTACCATCATAAGACAACGTTTCAGTGGTAGTAGTTGGATCACCGCCATTGAAAGAAGGTGCTGTTTTGGAAATAGTGATCGCATCATCTTTCTGATCCACTTTTATTTTGCGCGGAGCAAATCGTCCACCAAAATCACCAAGTTCGCTTTTGTCTTCATTTAACTTCCAGCTTCCGGCAAACATAGCCTTGTCAGCCCTGGTTGTAAAAGCAAAAAGAACAGCAGGCAAAATGAATAGTAATAGTGTTTTTGTTAAGGTCAAGCGTTTCATGAGTTTAAATTTTTGAGGATAAAAGTAGGGAGAATTCAAAATTCAAAAGTCAAAATGCAAAAATAACTACTGAATTGTAGAAGCTTTTTTGACTGTCTCAGCACGCTAGTTCAAGCTACGCCCTTTAGGGCGAGGCTTT
>JBDTPD010000325.1:0-5403 GCA_039932855.1 Chitinophagaceae bacterium
CTACCAGGAGTAAAGCGATCGCCAATGCACGGACGATCAATGGCCCCTTGATCCGGTCAGATAATCGTGCCCCGAATTGTGCGCCGATGATCACGCCGGCACCAATCAATAGCGTAGGGAGCCATCCTTCTTTAAAATTTCCCTGTATTATATGTACAATAGTTCCTGCCAGCGCCATGAAAGCAAGAATAAAATGTGAAGTAGCTGTCGCAATATGAATCGGAAAATTTAATAACGCAGTCAACGCGGGTACATGAATAATGCCACCGCCAATACCTAACAGGCTGGATATAAATCCGACAAAGAAACTAAGAATAATCCCTGTCAGTTGATTGAATGAATAATGATGTTCTTCTCCATTCTTTTCCACCAATACCCGGTGAACGTGCCCTTTCTTTTTCTTGCCTGTCACACCTATTGTTTGTTGCGGCCGCAGTAAGAGAAAACCGGCAATAATAAAAAGTATAATGGCTAATACAATATCAAATACATGTCTCGGAATATAACCTGTACTAAACGCACCGATCACAGCGCCTGGAAGTGTAGCCGCCGCAAAGATGATGGCTGATTTATAATCGATGCGTTTCATTCTTGCATAGGCGACCGAACCTGATGAAGCATTTAAAAATACCACAGCTAATGAAATACTAGTAATGATTTCGGGATTGGCATCCGGATATACGATCAGGAGTACCGGAACAAGAATAAACCCGCCTCCTGCTCCGATCAGTGTGCCAAAACCACCAACGAAAAGCCCTAAACCAATCAATAAGAGTGAGGATAATAAAGTCATTCAAATGTTATTGGATTGGGAAATTTTGAAATTGGGAAATTGGGAAATTTCTTCCGGTCGGTGGAACTGATATATAAATTGATATTATCATAGCAAGAGAGAATGATACTACTATGCGGCAATTTCCCAGTTTCAAAATTTCCCAATGCGCTTTTATTTTCTAGTCGTAAAATCATTTTTATAAACAACGTTACCATCCAAACTTTCCAGATCAACAAAATCAACTTCACAAAGTCCATTGGAAATAAACCCCAGTCCTGTCAACAACCCACCACTCGTATTATATGAAGTTGTATAAACAGGTTTATTATCAAAAGAGATCGTTACCTGTTTATTTTTTACCATTACTTCAATATTCATCCACTGCATTACATCGGCGCCTAATGAAGAAAGATCGGTCGTCTTTCCATTCTTAGTGTTTTCTCCATACTGCAACCTCGCTTCGCTAACACATCCTTTCGGAGTGCTGACGAAATACATAAAATTGCGCTGGCAAAAAACTTCATACATGATATACGGACAGAAATTATTTCTCACCTCTTTCATTCTTGCTCTTGCTTTCAGCACATAATTATCACTTGGTACACTTATTTTTTTAGGAAAATAGCTATAATAAAATATCCGTTCATCAAGTGTACTGATCTGGCTGCTGTCAAGATCTGCTTTATCAAGTCCGAGATAACCATTTTTCATTCCCCTGATGGTAGCAATATATTGTGGGATACCTCTATGCGATTTATCACTTGCCAATAAAAACCAATGATCAGTAGGGATGCTTACCGGCATAGTTTTGATAACTGAATCATTCGCGATCAGTTTAGCAATATGATAGCCAGGTTCATAATAAATATCGGTCAGGGTATGTGATCCTTTATTAATTTTTACCCGGCGATTTCTGTCCCATGATTGCTGGATAAAAAAACTATCTGCATTTACTTCATCAATATTATAGGTAAAGATGACGGTATTGGGAACAGCGGTATCTGTTGTTTTTTTCGCGCCAAACTGTGCCTTCTCATAATGCGGTGAAGGTTTTAGGGAAAACTCAATAAAACTGAGAATGCCAGTGATTACCACAACGGCAACTGCTGCTCCGATCCCTTTCCAATTGATGGGGATGCGTTTTTTCAGCGGTTCTTCTTTATCAGTTACTGCAGCAACAGACGAGGTATTTACCGTAATCACAGAAATTTTATATTCCTGCCAATTTTTGAATCCTAAGAAACTGGAGATGGCATTCAGGGTAGCTGTCTGGGGCATGCGGCTGAATTCGCCATTCAATAACCGTTTGATAGTGGATACACTTATTAATGTACTGGTATGATCTTCAATTTCCCGGCTGATCAATTCATAATCACGTTGAACCAGGGCCACAGGATCAGCAAAGCCGATTTTTTTACAAATATCAGTCAGGCATTTTTTTACAAGATCCTGCTCGCTCATACGTGGTGATTGTGGAGGGTAAAATTATTGATTATTGTCTGAATGATGATGTCTGAACCAGGATTTGGGAGGATTAAAGGATTTATAGGAAAAAATACATTTCACGCAAAGGCGCAAAGTTTCGCAAAGAATACATCATTTGCGTCTTTGCGAAGCCTTTGGCGGCTTTGCGTGAAACCAAATCACAGTTCAGACCATATTTGCTCAACTTTGATCAGCTTTTGAACACGTTTTTTCTGTTTGAACATGTTGATTTGTGCCATCCAAACAAAAAGGACTGCTATATGAAATCATTTGTCAAAACTGTTCTCCTGACCTGGCTGATTGCCGGCACGCTTGATATCACGTCTGCCTATATTGATCAATATATCAAAACCGGCAAGTTTGCGGACAAGATGCTTTATTATATAGCAGGTGGCGCACTCGGATTGGGAAAATCTATGCAGGGAGGTTTTTGGATCGGGGTATTGGGAATGGCCTGTCATTATTTTATAGCTCTTTCTTTTGTCTTGTTGTTTTTCCTGTTGTACCCGGTGCTGAAATTGCAAAGGGTAAATAAATTCTTACTTGCTTTATTATATGGTCCTTTTATCGGATTATTCATGAGGTTCCTGGTATTACCGCTAAGCAAATTACCATTGAACCCATTTAATATAGGGAAGGCATGGATTGGTTGGTTGATCTTATCCGTGGCTATTGGTCTGCCTTGTGCGATCATGGCTCCGAGGTATTATGCAAAACATCCGTGGGTACGTTCACAGGAGTTAGGTTGATCAATGTAAGATGTTTGATGTACGATGTTAGATGTACGATGTACGCCAGTCTGAGGATTGCATAGACATTTTATTCTCAGCATAGCGTACATCGTACATCAAACCTTACATTCCTGTATCTTTAAGAATGGCTTTAGCAAAAGGACAAAAATTTCAATCGATCGTTGAGTTTTGGGAATCGCTGCCTGAAAAAGAACAGGAGATTGTTGATGTATTGCGCCAGATCGTACTGGAGAATTTGCCCAAAACATGTAAAGAAAAACTCGCCTACAATGTTCCTTTTTATTATGGCAAACGCAGGATCTGTTTGATATGGCCGGCCTCTATTCCCCGTGGAGGGTTCAGCAGTGGTGTATTACTGGGATTCAACCAGGGATATAAATTAAAAGATCCTTCCAATTATCTTTCACACGGTACCAATAAAAGGGTGTACTATAAAATCTTCAATTCAATTGATGAGATCAATGAGAAAGCGATTGTTGCGCTTATCAAAGAAGCAGTAGAATTGGATGCTAAAAAGTAAATTTAAAATTCAAAAGTAAAAAGTCAAAATATCAGCATGATATTTTGACTTTTTACTTTTGAATTTTGACTATCACCACATTTCTTATCTTCATTGTTTCTTTATAAATGGAATATTTCAAGAAATTACTGGAGTTGCTTAAAATAGAACGGAAAGAAGATCAGGCATCCTACCAGCAATTGACAGAGAAGCTATCCGTATCCGATCGCAGGGCCAATGGACTAACATGGTACCCGATTGCGATCCGCGATACAGAAATGAGCCGTGGAGATTACCTGACTGTCGAAGTAGAACGCACCACTCACCAGGATATCGTTCACCAGTTACGGTTTGGCGCCGCTGCCGCGCTTTTCTCCAACCATGATCCATCAAAAGATAGGGTAGAGGGTACGATTTCTTACCAGGGAAATAATAAACTCAAGATCACTTTACTCACAGATGAGTTGCCTGACTGGGCACGTGATGGAAAGCTGGGTATTGATCTGTTGTTTGATGATAATAGCTATGATGAAATGCAGAATGCATTGAAACTCGCTATGACGCTTCATGAAAAACCAACAGAAGGTCGCCTGATACAAGTGTTGACGGGAGAAAAGCCAGCGACATTTCAATCAGCTAGTCCTCTAATCTCTCTTCCTTCCCTGAATGCTTCGCAACAGGAAGCCGTTAAAAAAATTCTTTCAGCAAATGAATTAGCAATAGTACATGGTCCGCCCGGTACCGGCAAGACTACCACATTGGTGCAGGCTATTAAAGAAATGATCCGGCAGGATAAGCAACAATTGCTGGTCGTAGCGCCGAGTAATACGGCTGTTGATCTGTTAAGTGAAAAATTATCAGAAGAAGGATTGAGTGTACTGCGTGTCGGTAATCCTGCGCGGGTGTCTGAAAGATTGGTATCGCTAACAGTGGATTATAAGATGGCTGCGCATACCAGCATGAAAGAAATAAAGCGATTGAAAAAGCAAGCGAATGAGTTTCGTGATCTCGCACATAAATACAAACGAAATTTTGGTAAAGCAGAAAGAGATCAACGCAAGGCATTGTTTACCGAAGCACGTAACATTATGAAGTCGGTAGAGGATACCGAGCAGTATATTCTGAAAGATCTGTTGACTAAAGCACAGGTGATCACTGCTACACTGGTAGGAGCGAATCATTATACCGTTCGAAACATGAAATATCATACCGTGGTCATCGATGAGGCGGGACAGGCATTGGAACCAGCCTGCTGGATACCTATTCTCAAGGCAAAAAAAGTGGTGTTAGCTGGCGATCATTTTCAATTATCACCTACTATCAAATCAGCCGAAGCTGCTAAGAATGGATTGAATAAAACATTGCTGGAAAAATCTATTACACTGCATCCGGAAGCAGTGGTATTACTGGAAGAACAATACCGGATGAATAAGAGGATCATGACGTATTCATCGGAGGTTTTTTATGATGATAAATTAAAGGCGCATCCATCTGTGGCTGATCGTGTATTGTTTGAAGGGGATAAACCATTATTATTTATAGATACTGCTGGTTGTGGGTTTGATGAAAAAGCAGAGAGTACAAGCATAACCAATCCGGAAGAGGCATCTTTTTTATTTAAACAACTTTCTGTTTTTGTACAGGAACTGGAAGTACATTATACAAAAGATAATTTTCCTACTATCGCTATCATTTCTCCCTACAAGCGGCAGGTAGAAGGATTGAAAGAATTGTTGCTTCATTCACCAACCTTATTGCAGTACGGCGATAGGATATCCGTGAATACGATTGATAGTTTCCAGGGACAGGAGCGTGATATTGTTTATATCAGCATGACGCGCAGCAATACCGATAGTACTATTGGATTTTTGTCAGACATCCGTCGCATGAAC
>JBDTPD010000326.1:0-5396 GCA_039932855.1 Chitinophagaceae bacterium
GAACTATGATCAATGGACAATCGGAGCAGGCAATAAATTAATGATCGGCACCAATAGTATTACCGCTACTGATTTCGTATTGAGTAAAAGCGGTCAGCAGTTAAGCATTAACAGTCTTTCACAAAACGCTAATGCCCCACTGGAAGTGAAGTTTGTAAATTTCAAACTCCAAACTATTACCGCCTTTGTACAAAATGATTCTACACTTGTAGACGGCAGTATGAATGGAGCAGTAACGTTTACCGATATCATGAACGATCCGATCTTCAAAGGTGAAGTAACGATCAATGATCTTAGTATAAAAAATGACACAGCTGGAAATGTAAAGATCAATGTCAGCAATACAGCTGAAGGTGTATACACAGCTAATGCGACGCTATCAGGTCGCGGCAATGATGTGAAGCTGGATGGAAAATATTATATGAAGGGAAATGGTAACAGCAATTTCGATCTGGCATTGAATATTGCTCAATTACCAATGGCTACTGTGCAGGCATTTTCCAATGGAGCAATCAAATCAGCCTCAGGAAATGTAAATGGAAAATTTGCTGTCACTGGTACTGTTGCCAAACCTTCTGTTCGTGGTGATCTGAATTTTGATAAGGCGGGTTTCAATTTTGGAATGCTGAACAGTTATTTTACTATTGATCAGGAAAAGATCACAGTGAATGACCAGGGAATAAGCTTCCGGAATTTCCAGGTAAAAGATTCTTCGGGTAATGCTTTGACATTAAATGGAGTGGCGAATACGAATAACTTCATGAATTATAAGTTTGACTTTACCATCAGGTCCAATAATTTCCAGGCGCTCAATAGTACCAAACGTGATAATAAATTATTTTATGGTCAGCTTTTCTTTAATAGCAATCTACACGTACAAGGAACTGAAGCAGCGCCGGTGATAGACGGACGATTAACCGTAAATGAAAAAACAAAGATGACGATCGTATTACCACAACGTGAACCGGGAGTGGTAGAACGTGAAGGAATTATCGAATTCGTGGACATGGATGCGCCATTAAATGATTCATTGTTCCTGGCAGCTGCTATTGATTCCTTGAATAAATCGACGTTGCTCGGTATGGACATTTCAGTAATAGTTGAAGTAAACAAAGAGGCGCAATTCAGTTTAGTGATTGATGAAGCCAATGGTGACTTCCTCAACGTAAAAGGTGAGGCGTCATTAACAACCGGTATTGATCCAAGTGGTAAACTAACACTATCAGGTACCTATTCACTCGATGAAGGCACCTATGAACTTACCTTTAACCTGATCAAACGGAAATTCCAGATCCAGCAAGGTAGCAGTATTACCTGGCTGGGTGAACCTACCCAGGCAAATGTTGACATCACTGCGCAATACGTAGCGAATGCGGCTCCGCTTGACCTGGTAAAAAATGAATTAGGGGATGATGTGTCCACCACTGAACGTAATACTTTCTTACAAAAACTTCCTTTTGATGTAACACTCCGTATGCAGGGAGCTTTATTAAAACCTGATATCAGTTTTGATATAAAATTGCCGGAGAATAAAAGCTATAATGTTTCCAATACCATTCTTACACTTGTCAGGGATAAATTAATTATCCTGCGCCAGGAACCGGGTGAAATGAATAAGCAGGTGTTTGCCTTGTTATTATTAAATCGTTTTGTGGGTGAAAATCCATTTAACTCCAGTTCAGAAGGTATCAGCGCTAATACGATTGCCCGCCAGAGTGTAAGTAAATTATTGACAGAGCAATTGAATAAACTGGCTGGTTCATTGATCGAAGGTGTTGATCTGAACTTTGACGTATTAGCTTCTGAGGATTATACAACGGGTGAACGAAAAGACAGAACCGATCTCAATGTCGGTCTTTCTAAAAAATTACTGAATGACCGGTTGACGGTTAGTGTCGGAAGCAATTTTGAATTGGAAGGACCGCAAAATTCCAATCAGCGTAATAATAATATTGCAGGAGATGTGGCGCTTAACTATCGTTTGAGCCAGGATGGTCGTTATATGTTGCGCGCTTATCGCAAGAATGAATATGAGGGTATCATTGATGGATACATTATTGAAACAGGTGTCAGCTTTATTATTTCTATTGATTATAATAAGTTCAAAGAAATATTCCAAAGTATGGCGAAGAAGCGTAAGCTAAGACAGGAACGTCGTAAGCAACGCCAGGAGGACAGGCAACAGGAAAAACAACAACAGGCACAGGCATCTGTACAGCCGAATGAAGCAATAAAAGAAGACGAGCAACATTAACCTATGCAGAGAGTAACCAATTACTTTATCGTTATTTTGTCAGTAGTGGTATCGCTGGCAATCGTTTCATGCAGTAATACGCGCCATCTTCCTCCGGGCGATGCATTATATCTTGGATCAACTATCAAACTCCACGGACCGGATCTGAGTCGTAAAAAAAAGAAACCCATGCGGGCCGAGCTTTCTTCTATCACACGTCCAAGACCGAATAAAACATTCCTTGGAATAAGATTTAAATTATTCTTTTATAATCTCGTCGGTAATAGAGAGAAAAAAACGGGGCCACTTGGCTGGCTGAAATATACGGTAGGTGAACCCCCCGTATTATTAAGTGATGTAAGATTGGAATACAATTCGAAAGTGCTGCAGAATACATTGGAGAATGAAGGATATTTTAAGGCTTCAGTAACAGGAGATACTTCTGTGCGTCGTCGCAAAGCCAGAGCGATCTACAGTGTAGAAACAGGCGCTCAATATAAGATCAAGAGCGTAACATTTAACGGTGATAGTACACTTCCGGTAGATCAGCGATTGATGGAATCATCAAAAGAAACAGTGCTCAAACCCGGCGATCCATTTAACCTTGCTGTAATCAAGGTAGAACGTGACAGGATCGATAATCACCTGAAAGAAAATGGTTACTATTATTTCAGTCCGGATTTCCTGATCATACAAACGGATAGTACAATTGGTAATAACCAGGTTGATCTTTTTATCAAAATAAAAAAAGAAACCCCGCAGAAAGCGAAAGATGTATTTACTATCAATGATGTAGTGATCATGCCGAATTACCGGTTGAATGCTGCGGTGACCGATACAGGAAAACAAAATGCCACTTTTTATAAAGGTTACTATGTTGTTGATAAAAGAAAAATTTACAAGCCAAGTCTATTTGAACAATCCATGCAATTCAAATCAGGCGAAGTATACAATCGTACTGATCATAACCTGACCATTAACAGACTGGTAACATTGGGCATGTTCAAATTTGTCAAGAACAGGTTCGAAGAAGTACCCAATATTGATTCATCTAAACTAGACGCCTATTATTATCTCACACCAATGCCAAAGAAATCGATACGTGGTGAGATCAATGGAAATACAAAATCAAATAACCTTACCGGTTCTTCGGTGACGATTGGATGGAGAAACAGAAATACGTTCCGTGGCGGAGAATTATTAACGATCGACGCCACTGGTGGTTTTGAGGTACAGTATAGCGGTGCATTGAGTGGGTTCAATACATTTCGTACAGGAATAGAAACATCATTGACATTCCCACGTTTCATGACACCATTCTTCCATGCGGATGCACCGGGAGGATTTGTACCAAAGACAAAACTGACATTGGGATACGATATCCTGATGAAGCAAAAATTGTATACCATGAATTCGTTCCGGGCAGAAGCAGGTTATATCTGGAAAGAAAGTTTAAAGAAAGAACATCAATTGAACCCGATCTCTATCACGTATGTACAACCGATAAAGATCACCCAATTGTATACCGATAGTATTGCAAAAGATCCAACGCTGGAGAAAGCTGTAGAAAAACAATTTATTCTTGGTTCCAATTATAACTATACCTACAACGGCATCACGGATGTTTTTCAAAGAGGATTTTACTTTAGTGGAACTATCGATATATCAGGCAACGTAGCAGGGTTATTATCAGGTGCGAGCCAGAGCAATCCAAAGTTTTTGTTTGGCGCCCAATTCGCCCAGTATGTAAAATTTGAAACGGATATGCGTTACTATGCGCACATCTCTCCTACTTCTGCATTAGCCAATCGTATTATTATCGGGGCAGGTTTACCATATGGCAACTCTTCATCATTGCCATTTATCAAACAGTTTTTTGTTGGTGGTAATAATAGTATCCGCGCTTTCCGTAGCCGTTCATTGGGACCTGGCACTTACCAGGCACTTGAAACTAATTTTCTTCCTGATCAGTCAGGTGATATAAAACTGGAGATGAATACAGAACTACGTGCAAAATTATATAGCATTGTACATGGAGCAGTCTTTGTTGATGCTGGTAATATCTGGTTGTTCAATAAAGATCCGCTCAAACCCGGAGGAGAATTTACCGGTGATTTCCTGAATCAGCTGGCCGTAGGTACAGGCGTCGGATTACGATTTGATATTTCCTTTCTTGTCCTCCGGTTCGACGTAGCCTTCCCGCTTCGCAAACCTTATCTTCCCAAAGGGCAACAATGGGTCATCGATCAGATCAATTTTGGATCAGGACCGTGGAGGAGAGACAATTTAGTGTTCAACTTAGGAATTGGTTATCCATTCTAAAGTAAGAATATTGAATGAAGAATTAAGAACCGATATTCGATTTCCCTTTATTTAATTGCTCATTTATTATTTACCACTTTTAAAAGCGGTAAGAACGGCGTAAATTACAGACTGCCAACCACAGCCGAACGAGAAACAAAAAACAACTTAGTAATCGATGGGTTCTATTTTATCATTGAAAGGAAGGGTATGGTCTGGTTATTTGCTCGCTTTCCTGCTGCTGCTGATCTCTTATATTCTGATCTTTTACACCATGAGAAGATCAGTACAGCAAACAAATTCCGTGGCGCATACTTACATGGTGATTAATAAACTGGAAGCTTTGCGTGGAGAGATCACCGAAGCAGAAACAGGGGTAAGAGGATACGTCATCTCACACGATCTTCGTTTTCTTCAACCATACAAAGATGCATCGCAGAACATTCCTGTAATTTATAAGGAACTTAAAAACGACACCCGGGATAATCCTGCTCAACAGGTTACACTCGATACACTCATCAGGTTATTGAATCTTCGACTGTCTTACATGGTTAATGGACTTGAAGATTTTCAGAACAGTGGTTTTACTATTACTGACCCTATGAAGATAACCAGGGAGACCAGTAAGAAAGTAATGGATAGTATCCGCTTGTATGTTGAAAGAGCAGAGAACAACGAGCAAACACTCATGGCTGCCAGAAAAGATAGGCTGGCTGGCTTTTTCCGCAGTACACAGATCATTGCGATCATTTCCCTTGCCATCGCTTTTATTACCCTGGTATATTCTGTGATCATTTTTAATAAAGAAAACAGTGCGAAAGAAAAAGCAATCCAAAAAGCAACCGGCTATGGCATTGAACTG
>JBDTPD010000327.1:0-5384 GCA_039932855.1 Chitinophagaceae bacterium
ACTTGCTACCTGGTAACGGGTGATCAGATCATTTGTATGTTTATAATATAAGGAAGCAAGGAAGTTCCCTTTATTATTCTTGAATGTCTTTTCATAAGAAAGTTCAAATGAACTGGTAAACTCAGGTTTCAATCCCGGATTTCCTACACTCGGATTCAGTTTATCTGATGAATCAGTAAACGGTGTCAACTGCCAAAAATTAGGACGGTTGATCCGGCGCGTGTAGTTAAGTTGCAAACTCTGATCATCGCTGAGTTTCTCTGATAAAAATACACTTGGGAAAAAGCTGATCGGGAAGTCGATATTGAAGTTCTCGCTTGACTTCTCCAGCTTTCCTTCGTAGTTAGAACTTTCAGCACGTAACCCTAATTGATAACCAAATGATTTGAATTGTTGAGAATAATTTACATACGCTGCATATACCTGGTCATTACTGGTATAATTGATTTGTGAAGCAGGTTGTAAGATCAGCTGACCATTATTATCAATTGTATAGAATGCATTCTTACTATCTGTTTTTCTCAACTGTGCCCTTGCACCCATTTCTATTTTGATCTTATCCGTAACAGGATTTACGAAATCTGTCTGGAGGATCAGGTTTTCATTATTACCTCTTATCTGTTGTTGCTGCGCAAAGGTATAAATTGGTTGCGCAGGCGGTACATCATAATAATCAGTAACGATCGTATTGCTATTTGTGTTCTTACTCCTGTTATACGTTGCATCAGCTGTCCATTCACGACCAGCTTTCGGGAAATTATGTTTGAAGCTTAGTGTAGAACCAAGATTTTGAAAATCTCCGATCACATCAGCTGTTCTTCTGTTAAATGATGAAACAGTAAGAGGCGTATATAATGAATCGATCAGGATATTACTTACCGTATTTGGTTTGAAACGACCCTTTACATAATTCAAACTGGCAGAAAGTGTGTTGCGGTTACTGATAAAATAATCGACGCCGCCACGAACAAAGGCAAAGTGCCCCAACTGCGTGGACTTATCTGTCTGATAAAGGGACGTGTTTGGTGTATCAAATAAATTCAATCGCTCAGTAGTACCAGTGCTGATTGATTTACGTTGATTGTACATACCACTCAGGAAGAAATTCACTTTTTGCTGACGCAGATTTATATCACCACCTACGCCAACTTTTGCACGTGAATCCACATTAGCTCTTACATTACCATTGTATCCAACTTTCTTTTCTTTTTTCATTACGATATTAAGGATACCGGATGTACCACCTGATGCATCAAACTTGGCAGAAGGATTGGTAATTAATTCAACACTGGCAATTGCATCAGCAGGGATTTGTTCAAGCGTCATAGTAGTAGGACGACCATCTACAAATATTTGCGGAGAGTTATTACGGAGTGTAACATTACCATCTATATCTACATTCAATGAAGGAACGTTGCGCATAATGTCTACGGCTGTACCACCTGCAGAAACGATATTCTTATCGACATTAAAAACTTTGCGATCGATTCCTAATTGTAATCCTGGTTTACTTGCTTCAACAGTTACATTTCCTAATGTTTGTTCTGCCAGCTGCACCTTGATATTCCCAAGATCTTTATCGATGGCACCGAGCATCGCACTCATATCGCCACCATTGTTACCACCGGCAGCAGGAGGGCCGCCGCCACCCATTTTAATATCAAAGGATACTGGTTCGATAAAATCTTTGAAACCGATTGCCGTGATCTTTAATTTATACTGACCGAAAAGGGGTACTCCCTCCATGCTAAATTCACCATTAGCAGTTGTCAGCATTCCATTGATAACCGTTTCCTTTCTTTTCTTGGTAACAGTATCCATTTTATTCTGCAGGAGTTGCACAGATGCATACTCTACAGGTTTTCCCGAGGTGGTTTCAATTATTTTCCCATACAAGCGTCCGCTAATCTGGGCACCACCACGATTACCCCCTCCGCCAAAATTTTGCGCCGATGTTGATAAAGTCAGCATAAAAAGGGTAAAAACAGTTAGAATTATACGCATTAAATTGATTTTGTAGTTAGACGTGTAATGATAATTAAACTTGCTTTTCATCAGGACAACTTGACAGAAGGCAATGTTTTGCAGACAAGTGGATATTTTACGATGATCAACCACCATAATCGGATAAAATAATACAATTATTGTGTTGCAAAAATAACAGCCAGTTGTACGAGACCTGCGACTAATCCGATCGCAGCACCTGCTAATCCAAGTAATCGCATTTCTTTCGACAATCCCTGAGACAACATTGCTTCCAGTTTTTCAGCTGGTAATCCTTTTATTTTTGTTGCGACCAATTGTTCAATATCCAGTTCGCTTTGTAAACCGCCAGCAAATTTTTTCATCACTTCCGGAAAAAGAGTAGTAATCTCTTTCAGAAAAATGGTTTTCAACTGACCGATCGTTTTATCACCAATAAACATTCCGATCATCGGCATTTCTTCCTTCAATTTATTCCGGAGAAAATCATCTACATGATCCTCTATCAAAGGCATTATTTTTTCAAAGGAAACAGGGTCGCTGATTTTTTGTTCGATACTGGCAAAAGAAAAAAATTCGGTGCTGATTAGGTATCCCAGTTTCGACGCTAGTTGATCCTGCTTTTTCGGATAAATACCTTGTATAGTTAGTCCAAGAATCCTGACTGGTTTTTTGGGATGAAAAATTATGGTATAGGCAATCCATAAAACAAACCAGCCCGTAAAAGCAGTAATTAGCGGGATAAGAAAAAGCCAATAATTCATTTTAATAAGACTGGTGGATAAAAAGACCCCGGCTCGAAGGCCGGGGCTATATCCCGGTCTTTGAACCGGGAACTGGGTGGATGACCGGGTTCGAACCGGCGACCCTCAGAACCACAAACTGATGCTCTAACCAACTGAGCTACAACCACCATATATTGCCAGCAGTTAAAATTTACTGGCAGAACGCAAAAGTAATAAAATTGAATGTCGTAAAAAAAATGTTTTCACTTTAATTCTGAAGGCCGTTGGCAATCGTGAGTCGTTAGACGTGAATGCACTTACTCACGTATGACGATTCACGATTGCCAACTGACGAACTGTTGACTGTCTCCCGTTCATCAAAAACAGTTGTTAAAAGCCTCTAAAGACAAGAAATTCATCGTTTTTGCGTTAATTTCACTGATGCAAAATGCACTAAAATACCTATTGAATATGAAGAGACTTCCATTCGTGCTCATGATGATCATGGCGGGCCTTTTCCTGGCCTTCCAAACTATGGGAACTGGTACCGGTTCTAAAAATCCTCCCGGAAAATATGATGAAATCCTAAAGCTGGTGGGCCAAATGCTTAGCCAGGCACATTATAGTCCTCAGGATATAGATGACGCGTTCTCCAAAAAAATATTTAAGAAATACCTGACTGATCTTGATCCTGACAAGACCATGTTTCTCCAAAGCGACATTAGTTCGTTGCAAAAGAAATATGAAACAAAGATCGATGATGAGATCAAAGGAACTCCGGCTGAGTTCTTTCTTGCTGCTGGTAAAGTATTTAATACCCGTATGGAAGAGTCTTCTACCATCGTGAATGAATTGCTTGCAAAGCCTTTCAATTTTACCGTCGACGAAGAATCCTTAGCTGATGGTGAAAAACTTAATTACCCTTCCAACTCAGCAGAAATGAAAGAACGCTGGAGAAAGAAGATCAAGATGCTTGTACTCGAGCGTTATGCCGATCTGATCGACACACGTGAAAAGAATAAAGGCAAAGACAGTTTTGTTGTAAAAACTGATGTACAACTTGAACAGGAAGCAAGAGAAAAAACAAAGAAGATAACGGATAGAATGTTTGAACGTTTCCGTTTCAAATTCAGTGATGATGATAAGTTCAATGTATTTGTGAATGCCATCACTACTACGATGGACCCACACTCAGAATTTTTCCCGCCGGTTGATAAACGTTATTTCGATGAAGAAATGAGTGGCCGTTTCTATGGTATCGGTGCTTCTCTTCAATATGAAGATGGGAATATAAAAGTTGCCAGCATTCTTACCGGAAGTCCTGCCTGGAAATCCGGTGAACTTCAACCCGGTGATATTATTCAGAAAGTAGCACAGGGAAAAGAAGAACCTACAGACCTGACAGGATACGTGGTAACTGATGCTGTAAAGATCATTCGTGGTAAAAAAGGAACTGAAGTTCGGTTAACTGTTAAAAAAGCAGATGGTACTGTAAAAATTATCTCTCTTGTGCGTGATGAAATTGTACAGGATGAAACATTTGCCCGCAGTGCAGTTGTGAAAAGTGGTAATGACAAGATTGGTTATATATTCCTCCCTGAGTTCTATGCTGACTTCGATAATCCAAATGGCGCACGTAGCTATATCGATGTAGCAAAAGAGGTCATGAAGTTAAAAGAACAAAAGGTAGATGGTATTGTGATCGACCTTCGTAACAACGGTGGTGGTTCATTGTATGATGTGGTACAAATGGCTGGTTTGTTTATTGAAGATGGCCCGATCGTACAGGTAAAAGATCGTGATAATACACCAAGTGTTTTAAAAGATAAAGATCGTTCTGTTTTATATTCAGGTCCTTTAGCTGTTATGGTAAATGAATTCAGCGCCTCTGCGTCTGAGATCTTTGCAGCAGCTATACAGGATTATGGCAGGGGAGTGATCATTGGCAGCACTTCTACTTATGGTAAAGGAACTGTTCAACGTAATATCGGCCTGGATCCCGAGAAAGGTTTCTCCATGTCAAATTCCGAATTAGGAACAGTTAAACTGACGTTACAGAAATTCTATCGTATCAATGGTGGTTCTACACAATTGAAAGGTGTAAGTTCAGATATCGTATTACCTGACCAGCTCGAAGATTTGAAACTGAGAGAGAAAGATGATCCTGATGCATTACCATGGGATGAGATCAATAAATCTCCTTATTCAAACTGGAACGCTGGTTATGACCTGAAAGTCATTCAGCAATTAAGTAATCAGCGTGTAGAAAGCGATCCTGCATTTAAAGTGATCAAAGAAAATACGGAATGGCTGGCTGAACAAAATGAAAAGGGAAGTTCATTAAAGCTTGATAAATACCAGGCAGAGCAGAAAAAGATCAAGGCTACGTTTGCACAAATGCAAGCGTTGATGAAGTTGAATAAAGACATCAATGTATCAGCGCTTCCTGGTGAAACTGACCGTTGGGTAAATGATCAAAGCAAACAAGAAAGATTCAATCAATGGTTAAAGAACCTGCGCACTGATATTTATCTTGACCAGGCAGTAAAAGTGGTTGATGATATGATCAATCAGCAAAACCTGGTAAAAGTGAAGTCGACAGAAGAGCCGAAGAAAGCATTCTGAGGATAAAGATGCTGAAGGGTTGAAAAGTTGAAGAGTTGAATGGAACTGTAC
>JBDTPD010000328.1:0-5381 GCA_039932855.1 Chitinophagaceae bacterium
GGAAAGATCAGAACAGGACTTGAAGAAGATATACATGAATGGAACAATGTCATTTGAATGTCAAAAACGATGGATCAGTTGGCAGTTAGCAGTCGGCAGTCGCAATCGTTTATGAGATGTCTTACGCTTACTAATCATCGACAAGCAAATAGTTCTCTTTCAACCATCAAGAGACTGCCAACTGAGGACTGTTTAAGCCCGGTCTTTTTATTGCATAACAGCAATATTTCCAACACTATGTAGAAATTATTACACCGCATTGCCCTTTGTAACAGATGTACATGTATTGTCATTATACCTATTCGTTTAAACTTTCAGCCTGATAATAGGTCTTTATGAATGTGTTATGCAAAAGGTTTTAATATAATTAATTAGATAGAAGAATCCGGCTGAATCTTTGAATAATACCTTCAAAATAAAACTGTACAAAATGAAAAAGAAAGTATTGATCCTGTGCTCGTCCCTCTTATGTCTTTTCGCCGTTAACACATATGCTCAGCAAAAATCTTCAGCCATCATCAAAGGTGGTGTGAACTTCGCCAATGTATCTATCAATGATAATGGCGGTGTGGATGATGCTAAAACATTAACAAGCTTCCAGGTTGGTATACAAGGCGACCTTTATTTAGCGCCGATCCTGTATCTGCAACCCGGAATATTTTTTACCGGTAAAGGAACTAAATCACAATCAGGTGAAGAAGGAAGTGCTAATTGGTTCCGTGCTACTACTAACCCTTATTATATAGAAGTACCGGTAAACCTGATTTTCAAAACACCAGGTAAAGGAACTAAGTTCTTTGCAGGTGGTGGTCCTTATTTAGGAATTGGTATTGCTGGTAAAAACAAAGTAGATGGCGCTATCCTGGGTACCAGCTTTAGTTCTAAAGAAAGTATCAAATGGTCAAATGATGATCCTACTACATTGAACCAGGAAGAAGGTAGTGGCTTTGGTATCCTGAAAAGATTTGATTATGGTATCAATGGTACGTTAGGTATCGAAACTTCTGGTTTGGTTATTTCAGCTAATTATGGTTTGGGTTTTGCAAAACTGCAATCCGGATCTGATTCAGGTGAGGATAACAACAATAAGAATCGTGTGATTAGTTTGACACTTGGGTTTAAATTTTAATCAGTATATATTTTGGCATTGTGTTTTCGACGCGCTCCCTGTTAGGAGCGCTTTTTTATTGTTAACTACGTAATTCTAAGTCAAAAATCAAAAGTAAAAATTCAAAAAAGCAGCCTGTTTTTTTGAATTTTTACTTTTGATTTTTGACTTTCATATCTTCGGCCCTCACATTTAATATTACACTATGCGTTGGTTGAAATGGACTGGTATTGCCGCCGCTTTATTATTGATCTTTTGTTGTTTCCAGGAATGGGTATTTATACGATCAAAAAGTTTATCGATCAGTGGAATAGATGCTGCCGGTACAGATTTTGGAAAACCAGGTTACCTGCATTTTATCTTAACAGCATTCTTTATCGTATTTACACTCATTCCAAAAGTTTGGGCCAAGCGCGCCAACCTTCTTGTATCAGCATTGAACCTTGCATGGGCACTTCGTAATTATTTTTTTATATCCGCTTGTATGGGAGGAGAGTGTCCGGAAAAACAACCCCCGATATTTTTACTGTTGGTCGCAACGATCGTTATGCTGATCAGCGCATTGTTCCCGGATATTTACCTGAATACAAATGAAAAAAAGTAGTCGGACAATTCTATGGTATTTCAATAAAAGAATGTTTAGAAAAGTTGACAGGGCAGGATGGTTATATACTTAAAACCCGTACTTTAGCGGCTCCAAACTCATCCTGAGATAATTCCTTCCTCCACCCTGACTTGAAACACCACCTTTCCCATTAATTCATCTATAGTGCAGGCAATTGTTGTTAACAATGCATGACTTGGCGCATAGGAAACGATTGCACTGCTTTAGCGAAAAGATTTGTGTGAGATGTCAATAACAGCAAGCTGGTAATACCGGCTCTCATATAGTTTATCTGAACGGAGAACCATTCCATCGTCCGTCTTTGCAAGAAGACGGACTTTTTTATGCGTATATTTTAGCAGCGAGTCTGCAATCGACTTACTTTATTCTGAACCTGTCGTAGGAAATATTCAATTATAAAACTGTTGACTGCCGACTGCCGGCTGCCGGCTGGGAGTCTGAATCCTTTTAATACCCAGCATACCAAAACCATATCTGTTGTTATCATGGGTAATGACGGCTTCTTCAAAACCACATTCAACAAACCATCCATTTACTTCATCGGGTGTATGGTAATGACGATACCTTGGAGTGAAGGCGTCATAGATATTAATGCGGAGTTCATCTTTTGTCCGGTTGGAATTTTCTCCTTTCCGTATTCTGGAAATAAAATAGAAAATAGTTGTCAGCATATTTACACTCACCCGTTGTAACGAGGATGGCATACGACTGATAAAGAAACGCGCAATGTCAAGCCACCACACTAAAAACCCCTGCCAGCCTTTTTGTTTTTTATAAACCCATACATATAGTTTACCCTTTTCTTTTACCAAACCAGCTAATGAAAGAAAGGAATGAAAACTATTTTTGGTATGATGGATAGAGCCATTGGCAATGATGATATCAAATGCGGATGGATGGAGTGGGGGATTATCAAAATCACATTGAATAAACTGTAGTCGCGCATCACCGGCAGGTAAATGCGGTTGACGATCTATGCCAATTGTATATGCACCAGTTTCGGAAATAGCGCGGGTCAGTTGACCATTGCCGCACCCGGCATCCAATACAATTTTGTTTGATAGTTCCTGCTGACTGGTTTTTGTTTCACTATAAAAATCATCGAGTCGCTGGGCAGCCGTTTTATCCCATGTACGTTGCTGGCCGGTATCGGCATGCTCTTTCCATTCATCACTGAAGCTCCAGGAAGGAGATGGATCGATAGACAAACTGATCCATCGTCCATCGGTGAATGTTGCCTTGTCGTTGTCGATAATGTTACTGAACCAGTCAGTTTGCATCCGTAATAATTAGGACAGGCAAGATAATGAATCGGAAATGATCGCTACACATTCTTTGATCTGTGCTGTTGTTATTGATAAAGGCGGTGCAAAACGGATCTTATCTCCATGTGTAGGTTTAGCCAGCAATCCATTGTCTTTTAATTGCAGGCAAAGATCCCAGGCCGCATCTTTATTGGCATGTTTGATAACAATCGCATTTAATAAACCTTTACCACGGATGATGTCGATATGCGGCGAGTTTAATGCAGCTAATTCTTTTCTTAGTAATTCGCCCATGGCTTCAGCATTAGCTGCCATGTTTTCTTCTTTCAATACCTGCAAGGCCGTGATCGCTGTTTTGCACGCCAGCGGATTGCCACCATAGGTTGAACCATGTTCGCCTGGTTTTATCGTCATCATAATTTCATCATCAGCTAATACGGCACTGACAGGAAGCATGCCGCCACTCAATGCCTTACCAAGAATAAGTATATCAGCGCGTACATCTTCATGATCGCAGGCCAGCATTTTGCCGGTACGGCAAAGACCTGTTTGTATTTCATCCGCGATAAAAAGCACATTTGCTTCTTCGCATAATTGTTTTGCTTTTGCGAGGTATCCCTCATCCGGAACAACAACGCCTGCTTCTCCCTGTATGGGCTCTACCAGGAAACCAGCTATGTTTTTTTGCCGGAGTGCTTTCTTTAATGCATCTATATCATTGTATGGAATTAATTCAAAGCCGGGTGTATAAGGACCGTAATGCGCCGACGAAGATGGATCGCTGCTAAACGAAATCACCGTAGTGGTGCGACCATGGAAATTACCTTCGCATGCAATGATGGTTGCTTTGCCATCGAGAATACCTTTTACTTCATAGGCCCATTTGCGGCATAATTTAATAGCTGTCTCTACTGCTTCTACACCGGTATTCATTGGTAATACTTTATCGTAACCAAAGTAATCACAAATGAATTTTGCATATTCTCCCAATACATCATTGTGAAAGGCACGACTGGTC
The DNA here is from genome assembly GCA_039932855.1 of Chitinophagaceae bacterium. Taxonomy (GTDB): domain Bacteria; phylum Bacteroidota; class Bacteroidia; order Chitinophagales; family Chitinophagaceae; genus JAJKIP01. The sequence goes on from JBDTPD010000328.1 coordinate 4,017, forward strand.
AATGTGAGTTTTTGTGCCTGTTCAATAAATGTTTTGAGAATACGCGGATGACAATGTCCCTGGTTAACGGCTGAGTAGCCACTTAAAAAATCATAGTATCGTTTGCCATCTATATCCCAGACAAAGACGCCTTCGCCACGGTTGAGTACAACAGGAACAGGATGATAATTGTGTGCGCCATATTGCTCTTCCAAAGCCAGGTATGACTGGGTAGCTGAGGATATATTGATCGTTGATTGCATAACAAAGGGATTTAAAAATGTAAAACAGCAGAATCTAAAATGTAAAAGTGGCCGGGTGAACCGGCGAGACATATCCTTATCCTCGATGATTAAGAAGGTCGAGGTTCAGCTTCAGGAAGTATGATATGTTGGAATGCTGTGCGATTATCCGAAATTTGCAGCAAGATAAGATTTTTTCAGATGATTTATACAAATTATGAATTATGGATTATGAGTTATGAATGAGCGGACTTAATTCATAACTCATAATTCATAATTATTTCAACAACTTTAAATTACGACTCATGTCATATTCTCTTCCTTCCGGCACGCGCATCGGTCACGTACATTTAAAAGTAACTGACCTGGATAGGGCCTTGAATTTTTATCGTGACCTGCTTGGGTTTGAATTGCAACAGATGTATGGAGAAGGTGCTGCATTCCTTTCTGCAGGTGGTTATCATCATCATATTGGTTTGAATACCTGGTACAGTAAAAATGGGGGACCTGCTCCCAAACAAACGGCCGGGTTATTTCATACTGCTATTCTCTATCCCGAAAGAAAGGACCTCGCTAATATTTTAAAAAGATTGGTGGATGCAAAATATCCATTGACTGGTGCTTCTGATCATGGTGTTTCAGAAGCTATTTATCTCGATGACCCGGATGGTAATGGTGTTGAATTGTATTGGGATCGTCCGCGTGAAGATTGGCCAAGAGATGCATTGGGAAAAATAGAAATGACCACCGATCATCTTGATCTGAATGCGCTATTGCAATTGGCCGATAAATGATTTGGTAAAATATTCTTTTGGAAAAGAAAGGGCAGGCAATTGATCTTTTTCAAAAATGCCATACACCGTACTTCCTGTTCCGCTCATCGATGCATACAATGCGCCCTTATTGTATAATTCATCTTTGATTTCTTTAATAGCAGGATACTGAGCAAATACACCTGATTCAAAATCATTGATCAATTCATTTCTCCATGTAGCGATTGGCTGTTTGATTATTTGTTGTAACGGTTTTTCCGGGATAGCTGGTTTGATTGATGAAAAAGCACTGGCGGTACTAACGTGTATTCCCGGATTTACAATAGTAAACAGGTAATTGGAAAGGTCCAGTTCTACAGGTGTCAACTCTT
>JBDTPD010000329.1:0-5366 GCA_039932855.1 Chitinophagaceae bacterium
CAAGACTGTCACTTACCGAGATCATAAACATGAGTGTTGGATTCTTCGGTATTCAGTTTGGCTGGGATCTTCAACGGGCTAACATGGGCCGTATTTATGAAAATCTTGGTGCCAACCCCGACCAGGTTCCTCTTTTGTTTCTTGCTGCACCCCTCACTGGTTTATTAGTTCAACCTATCATAGGATACATGAGTGATCGTACCTGGCACCCACGCTGGGGAAGAAGAAGACCTTACTTCATGTTTGGCGCCATACTAAGTTCGATTGCTCTTTTCGCAATGCCTCATAGCAGTGTATTATGGATGGCAGCCGGATTGTTATGGATACTTGATACCTGCGGTAATATTGCGATGGAACCCTTCCGCGCATTTGTAACTGATAAGTTACCCGATTCACAGGTTAACAGAGGTTTTATTATGCAGAGTCTGATGATCGGTCTTGGAGGAAGCGTTGCTTCGGCCTTGCCATGGATCATGCGAAATGTTTTTAATGTCGCCAACACTGCCGAACAAGGATCTATTCCGGAAAATGTAAGACTATCATTTATTATAGGTTCTTTCTTTTTCTTAGCAGCTGTACTATATACTGTATTTACTACTAAAGAATATCCACCATCAGATGTTGGATACAAAGAAAAAATTAAAGCGTCAAACAAAGGTTTTGGTGGCGGATTTAAAGAAGTTTTTTCTGCATTGACAAATATGCCTAAAAGAATGCAGATCGTTTCATTAGTGCAATTCTTTACATGGCCCGGATTATTCCTGATGTGGTTTTATTACACAACAGCAGTAGCAATAAATGTTTTTGGAGGAAAAGACGCCAGTGATCCTGTGTATGCAAAAGGTGCCGACTTCGGTAGTCTTACCTTATCTTATTATAGTGTGATCACATTTCTTTTCGCATTGGTACTACCCAAAATAGCAGATAAACTTGGCAGAAAACTCACACACTCATTATGTCTTCTATGCGGAGCTATCGGATTGATCAGCGTTAGCTGGGTACAAAACAAATACATGTTGTACGTATCAATGACAGGAGTAGGAGTTGCCTGGGCCAGTATTTTATCTATGCCATACGCCATGCTAAGCGGTGTATTACCAAAAGATAAAATAGGCATCTATATGGGCATCTTTAATTTCTTTATTGTATTACCTGAGATCATAGCTTCTCTTGCCTTTGGATGGTTGATGAAAAATGTATTGAATAACGATCGTCTGCTGGCAGTACAACTTGGTGGCGGTTTGATGATACTGGCTGCTCTTATATGCTACTTCTTTATCAGGGAAAAAAAGAATGAATCTGTAAATGAAGTGCTGGTATCAGAATTGGAAATAAACGAACAGCGATCAGTTTAATCTATTGTATGAAAAGAGTTATAATCGTAAGTGCTTTCTTGATCATAGCACAGTTTTCCTTTGCACAGGATACACCTGAAGTATATCCTTCCAACTGGTGGACAGGTATGAAGTGGAGCAATCTTCAGCTGATGATCCATTATAAGAACGTCGGCAACATAGTTCCAACTTATAAATTACCAGCTGCGGGAAGTAAGATCGCCGATGGCATTATTTTAAAAATGGTTCATCACGTTGAGAGCCCTAATTATATTTTTCTTGATGTGGTCATTGATAAGAATGCAAAGCCAGGTACGCGCACGCTGTCCTTTGGTCGTCCCGGCAATGAATTAAAGTTTACGTATGAATTAAAAGCGCGTCGTCCCGGTAACGGAACTGCCTTTGCGCAGGGAGTTACTTCTTCTGATCTCGTTTATTTACTTATGCCTGATCGTTTCAGCAATGGTGATCCATCTAATGATCGTATTGCCGGCATGCGTGATCAGACGCTCAACCGTGATTCAAATTATCATCGTCATGGCGGGGATTTCCAGGGTGTGATCAATCATCTTGATTACCTGAAAGACCTTGGTGTCAGTACTGTTTGGATGACACCGGTGATAGAGAATGATATGCCACATCGCACGGAACATGGATATGCATTTACCAATCATTATACGATCGAACCACGTTTTGGAGGTCCGGCGATGTATAAAAAATTAAGTGCTGAACTACACGCTCGTGGCATGAAACTGATCCAGGATGCAGTCTACAATCATATAGGATCATACCATTTTACAGTAATAGATCCTCCGATGAAAGACTGGTTGCACCAATGGCCATCCTACACGCAGACCAATTACCGTGACCAGGCATTGTTTGATCCGTATGCATCGAACTATGATAAGAAAAAATTAACCGATGGCTGGTTTACACGCGAGATGCCGGATATCAACCAGAATAATCCTTATGCTGCCAATTATATGATCCAGCATGCTATCTGGAGCGTGGAAGAATTTGGGGTAGACGGATGGCGCATCGATACTTACATCTATAATGATCTTGATTTTATGAACCGTTGCAATAAAGCATTGACGGATGAGTATCCGAAGATCACAATGTTTGGAGAAACATGGGTACACGGCGTAGCTAATCAAAGTTATTTTTGTCAGAATAATGATAATGTCCCTTTCAAAAGTAACCTGCAGGCAACAACAGACTTTCAGCAATTATTTTATGGCATACAAGCGGCGTTGACAGAACAATTTGGTTGGACAGATGGACTCAGCAAATTATATACGACTACTTCGCAGGATTTTTTATATAAAAATCCGATGCGCGAAGTCATCTTCATGGACAATCATGATCTCTCGCGTTTTTATTCAGTATTAAAAGAAGATCTCGCTAAATATAAAATGGCGCTGGGATGGTTAATGACTTTCCGTGGTGTTCCACAATTATATTATGGTGATGAAATATTGATGACCGGTTTGACGAGTCCCAATGATGGCTGGGTACGATTGGATTTCAAAGGTGGTTGGGCAGGGGATAGTGTAAATAAATTTACTGCTGCCGGCAGAACTGATCGGGAGAATGAAGCATTTAATTACTTAAAAACATTAGCCAACTTCAGAAAGAATTCATCAGCGATCAAAACGGGTAAGCTGATGCAATTCATTCCGGAAGAAGGTGCGTATGTTTATTTCCGCTATGACGATAAGCAAACGATCATGTGTATAATGAATACAAATGATGACGAGAAAACGATAAAGCTGGAAAGATTTGCCGAAAGAATGACTGGCTTTTCAAAAGCAACGAATATATCTACAGGAAGTACTTCCGATCTGGGAAAAACGATGAGTATTGAAGGAAAGAAGATGTTGGTGCTGGAGTTAGCTAAATAATTTCTACAAATAAGAATATAAAATACAATTAAGAATTATGAGTTATGAATGCTGGACACACATTCATAACTCATAATTCTTAATCACATTTGAATTTCGACCGACTATTCCGTTCGTAAACTCTTAACAGGATTTGCAATGGCTGCTTTTACAGATTAAAAACCGATCGTCAGTATTGTGATTAATATCGCAGATACTCCGGTGATCACAAATACATCAGCACTTATATCGATCCGATAAGCAAAGTCATTTAACCAGTTATTCATGGCCCACCAGACCAATGGAAAGGCAATGATCATGACCAGGTTGAGCAAAGAAAATTGTTTATCTCTTATAAGATTTCTCCAGGCAATTTTGAAGTAATTTCTCAGCATGTAGCAGATTTACCGGATGATACAATCATTAATGAAGATGAAAAGATGTATCAGCATTTCCAAAAAGATGCCGGGTTTTTAAATAACTAAGTGCCATTTATTTAAACTTAATTACTGAGAGAGAGTTATTCGGAATTGATACAGTACGTGTACGGATAAGTCAAAATTAAAAAGTCAAAAGTCAAAATATCAGTATGAGATTTTGACTTTATAGGAATATCTGCCACACAGCCTGCGTCCCCCAGGTCCCCCAATCCTTCGTAGCCTTCTGCACAGTTTCCTTTAATTCAAGTGCATCCTTTTTCTTCCCTTTCGTTGGAGGAACGATTTTCTTTGGATCAACACCGGTCACTTGTAATTTGGTAGCGATCCAACTGGTAAACATTCGCGGAATGGTAACACCCAGGATCATACCAGGCAAACCATGAATTCCCATTGGCCCGCCGGGCGTCGTGATCTCGTCAGTATAAAAAGCAAAGACATATACGCTGTCGAAAATGATACCGGTGGCTTTACGGCAGTTAAACCCTGCAATCACTCTTGTTTCATTCGGACTCAACTTCCAGTCGATATTCATAAGTGTACCTGTCATCAGGTAATTATTATCAAATACCCACTTCATATCGGTAAACGTTTTTGCCGAATAATCACTGTACCAGGTATTGTCATCGATATTGTTGTTGATGAACATTGGCACTTTACTTTTTTCATCGTACCTGTCAAATTTATAAAGCCCTTTATCACCATCAAACGTGTAAGAATAATAGGTAGTAGAGAATTGTGGTACTTTATCCTTAATGATATCTGCCCAGATACCATCACCAAATACTTTATAGTTATTGGTTCTTACTTCATACTCTATAGTACCCGTGCTGACAAATTGCTGCGCAGGTAGCTGGCTGGCAACAAACAATAGCAGGAGAGGAAATATCTTTTTCATATACAGATGAATTAACAATGTTTAGAATTTAGCAGGTGCGCCATTTTTCTTAAAGTTCCAGATAAGACTCAGCAACCAAAAACGCTTCAATGTATTGTAGGAGGTTTCTGTATAGCTATAGCTATTGAAATTACGCTGGTAGCCTACATTCTGATTCAGAATATCATTTACACTCAACCTTACTTCCCATACATTCTTGAATAGTCTCTTCGTGATATTTGCGTTCCAGGTCACATAGTTATTGTTTTGCGGGAAACGTGGATCACGTTGACGGATCTGGGCGTTCACATCTGATCCAAGATCGAGATTAGCCTTACCGGAAATCGTAACAGATCCACTGGCCCATGCCTCAAGTTGCCAGTAATCAACATCAGCTGCTTTATTTACTGAAGACTTGGAATGATTATAAGTGAAGTTAGGCCCGATATAGAAATTATATTTATCCGGCACATACTGGTTCACATTTATACGCAGGCCATAACTATTAGTATTAGTCACGTTGCGGGTTGTAACGTTTGAGGTTTCATCTCTTACAAAATCAATGTTCCTGTTCCAGTTCCCATTCGGGCCAAAACCAAGGTGCCATCTTGAATCATTTATCTTAAATCCATAGTCGCTGTAAAAATTAATATTATAAGGGCCATCTGCATTTACGGTCTGGTACGTTCTTTTACCCGATACATTGATAGAGCTAAACTGAACAAAAGCATGTTGTGTTGTATTCACCGATAAGTTTGTCCAGATATTTTTTTCTTTCAATACATTATAAGAGTTATAGCTGATATTGAAATTATGACGGAATGATTGTTTCAGG
>JBDTPD010000330.1:0-5365 GCA_039932855.1 Chitinophagaceae bacterium
TATCGCACCAGATCGATTTTATCAACTGGGCATTCAATACACATCCTGATGAGATCACCGGGGCAGGTGGAATTGACTATTATAAAGATGGAAGGGAAACATATGACAATGTTCAAGCGATCCTCCGTTATAATAAAGCCGGCATGATCGGCAACTTCGGCGCCACCTGTGCCAATGAACGGGAGGGATATGTTTTTCAACTCAAGGGAACAAAAGGAACCGTGTCGCTATTGGTAGACGATGGTATTTTTTACCCGGAGAAAGAAACACGTAAGCAACTTGAAACCGTGGATGGCGTCACAGGTGCTACAAAGATCGAATGGAACAAAGATGGCGGGATACCGATCATGAAAGAAAAACTGAAAGACGGAACCTGGTACGCATTACAGGAGTTTTATAAAGTGATCACGGAAAAAACAACACCAGTGTCCAATGTAATCACCGGTGCCCGTACGGCCTGTTGTGTACACATGATCAACAGCGCTATATACAAACAACGGATAGAAAAATGGAAACCTGAATATAATATACTGTAGTATGAAAAAAAGAACATTGTTTATCGTAATCATCTTTGCATTCGCCAGCTTCAACGGATTTTCTCAGAAAGATCTAAAAAGACCCGGCACTATGAATGTGGATACCATGCAAAATCGTATTCCTAATACATTGACAGCAGCAGAAAAGAAACAAGGTTGGAAGCTATTATTTGATGGTAAGACTTCCAAAGGTTGGGTAGGAGCGTATAAAGATCATTTTCCTGACAAAGGTTGGGTAATAAAGGATGGAGAGCTGAGTGTGTTGTCATCAGAGGGAAAAGAAGCCGCTAATGGTGGCGATATTGTTACAACCGCTCAATACAGCGCATTCGATCTTTCGTTCGAATTCAAGATCACACCCGGCGCTAATAGTGGTGTAAAATATTTTGTTACCCTCGATCAGAATAATACAGGATCAGCCATTGGATTAGAATACCAGGTATTGGATGATAGTCTGCATCCCGATGCAAAACTCGGACGTGATGGAGACAGAACGCTTGCATCTTTGTATGATATGATCAAGGCTGAAAAAAATCCTTCCTTTATCAATCCTCCTGGTCAATGGAACCGTGGTCGTGTCATTGTTTACCCTGATAATAAAGTAGAGCATTACCTGAATGGCATTATGGTGCTTAGCTATGTCCGCGGCTCAAAGGAGTTCCGCGACCTGGTTGCTATCAGTAAATACAAAATATGGAAAGACTTTGGCGAAGCGCCGAAAGGACATATACTGTTGCAGGATCATGGGAATGCGGTGAGTTATAGGAGTATAAAGATCAAAGAACTTAAGTAATGTAAATACAGAAAACAATTAAGAATTATGAGTTATGAATTATGAATGTCGTGCGCAGATTCATAATTCATAACTCATAATTCTTAATTGTTTTTATTTATTTGGTCTTTTTAACACCGATTCCCGACCTTTGCCCAACTTTTGCAGCATGAGTAATAAAGAAAGAGTAATCATTCTTTTACTGGCGTCATTGAATTTTACCCACATGCTGGATTTCATGGTCATGGTACCATTGAGCAATTATCTTATTCCATCTTTACATATTTCTCCCCGCCAGTTAGCCTTCCTTATCGGAGCGTATTCATTGAGTGCTTTTTTCTCAGGTATACTATTGTCGTTTATCGCAGACAGGTTTGGCCGGAAGAAAGTATTGGTGATTGTATATATTGGCTTCTTGCTTGGTACCGTTGCGTGTGGTTTTGCTACCAGCTATCCATTGCTGATGGTAGCACGGGTAGTGGCCGGTTTCTTTGGCGGCATCATCGGCGGACAGGTATTCTCTATCATTTCAGATATGTTCCCGTACGAAAGAAGAGGAATGGCAGTAGGAGCGGTGATGAGTGCGTTTGCTATCGCTTCTATCGTTGGGATTCCTGTTTCACTTTACCTCACAAATCTTTTCCATTTCAACTGGCACGTTCCGTTTCTCATGATCGCAGGGGTAGGAGTATTATTAATTCCTTTGATCATTAAAATACTACCTCCGTTAACTGACCATGTAAATGAAATAAAACCGTCACGCTTTGCAGCGCTGATGAAAGTGTTTAAAAATCCTGACCAGGGATTGGCACTGTTGTTTACATTGTTTATGATGCTCGGGCACTTCCTCATCATTCCGTTCATCAATCCTTATATGGAATTCAATAAGGGGTATAATAAAGAACAGATCCCATTGATCTACCTCGTTGGTGGTCTTGCCTCTTTATTGGCTGCTATTCTTCTTGGTCGTGTATCAGATAGTCTGGGTAAGTTTAAAGTGTTTGCGATCTCTGTGGTATTGTCTTCTGTAATGGTCATTGGTATTACCAATCTTCCGATTGTTCCTTTCTCTGTTGTCTTACTTTTCTTTGCTTTATGGTTTGTCTTTGCTACCGGCAGAAGTGTTACTGCACAGGCTATGGTAACAAATGTGGTAGAAAAAGAACAGCAGGGAAGTTTCATGGTACTCAACAGCAGTATGCAACAGGCGGGTACTTTCCTTGCTTCCATCATTTCTGGTTTTATCGTTGTGGAAAGTAAAAAAAATGGTAAGCTGCTGCATTATGAATGGGTAGGATACCTGAGTATTGTTGTATTACTTGTTTGCCTGGTACTCGGCTGGACGATCTTCAGGCACATGGATAAAAAAAAGCCTGCTATTGCAGCGAAAGCGTTTGAGTTGGAAAACGAGTTAGTATAACCATGGCGCAAGACTAAAGCTGAAGAAAATTAAATATTCAATACGCAATATTCAATAATCAATTTTCAAGTATTTATTCGCTATAATGTTGCTGTATGCTTTAGTTGAATATTGATTGTTGAATATTGATCATTATCCTGCGATTGAAATATGAGAATATCGAATACCAGGTATTCCACTATCGCTCCGCCGCTAGCGCTGCGTGAAACTAATTTGTCAAATAAAATCTCTCCAAAAACTATTTAACTACTCTGTAAACCGGGTACCTCAAATAAGCCGGTTCAAAATAAGGACTATGCTGATACACATAATCCAACTGCGCCCCCGCATTTTTTGCAAACGCTGTATCCGTTGATCTTTTCTGTTCAAGTTGTGATTGCAGATCCGGATGTTCCTGTAAATATTTTGCCGCGATATCTTCAAAGTGGTAATCAGAGTAATCTTCTTTTTGTCCAAGAATAGCATCAAAGAAATTCCAGGCGAAATAAGAATCTTCTCCCTGTGGTTCCAGCGTCTCTATCAGAAAATGATTAGCCATCTGATCCATCGGAATATACCAGTCACCTTTTCTGAAAGATACACGTTGGATGGTTGTAGTCAGTTTTACTGAACTATTGAGATGATGCATTTCATATTGACGTGGTGATGCTTTGTATTCTGCAATTGAATAAACTTCTACTTCAATGCTGCTGTCTTTTTTCAATTGCCGCATCTGTACTTTATTTAATTGTAACAGATCAATTACTTTCCACCATCCTTGCGGAATCACGTAAGCTTTTGGTTTTTTTACAAATGAAACTGGTGTGTACGAGTTAAAGATGGTTACCTTTTTATCGTACGGTTTATTTCTGTCGTAGTATAAACGAGGGAGATCAGATACGCCACTGGCTTTGTAACCTGAAGCAAAACCTTTGAAAATAATTTCTTTGGATTTTTGTTTATCCAATGACCAACTGATAGGAAACTCAGCAGCGGTTTTAATATCTTCTTTTTGCTTATCACGGGCTGTTTTGATCGCAGCGCTATTAGTGGAAGTAAATTCTATAAAGCATTGCATCAATGCATACGTTGATTTCACACGCTGATCATATGGTTTCAGCATATGCGTTTCGGGAATAAAAGAGAACGTGTTCCATAGTGCTGCATAACCACTTCCAAAACGTGGGCTATCCCAGAATTCCTGCCATCCATTCTCTGGTGTATTTCCAAAATGATTGACATAAGGAACAAGATCATATCCTTTTGTTTTCATCAATGTATATAAGGCAGGTTCAAAAACAGTATTCAGGTATTCTCCCATTTTGCCACCCAACTTATCATGTTGTGAGGTCAGCAATGTCATGATGTGCTGATAGTCGGCGCCATCGCTGACATGATTATCAACGAAGACATCAGGATCTGTTAAATGAAAAATAGCGGCGAATGATTTTGCTTCTTTCGAATCACATTTAATAAAGTCACGGTTGAGATCAAGGTTCTCAGAATTTCCCCGAAAACCAAATTCTTCCGGTCCATCCTGGTCTACGCGGTAGTTAACGCTTCTGTCGAGACAGCCACCAATATTATAAACAGGAATGATAGCGAGTACAATGTTGTCTGGTATTTTATATTTATTGGTAACAATATCTCTTACCATCAGCATGCTGGCATCGATACCATCGGGTTCGCCGGGGTGAATGCCGTTATTAATAAGAATAACGCGTTTATTTTTCTTATGAATGCTTTCAAAATCGGTATCGCCATTATTGGAAACAATGATGAGATTGAGCGGGAAGCCTGCATCTGACATGCCCATCGTAAGCATTTTTACTTTACCGGATATGGCATCCAGTTTTTTCCACCAATCAATGATCTCTGCGTATGCCGGAGATTGAGTGCCGTTTGATTGTTCGAATCTCGTAGTGATAGTTTGGGAAAAAGAAAGAAAAGGAACCAGCACGATGCTGACCAGCAATATTTTTCTCATAAACAAAATTGAGGCGTAAAAATACAACTTCAGTCTATCAGTCGGCAGTCCGTCAGTCGGCAATCAATGTACTATACCTGTTAGTTCTACTACAAGCAACAGAGTATGACTGCCGACTGACGGACTGTCGACTGATAGACTACCAAATGATCTCTGTCAAGTGCAAGGTTTTATGATGGAAAGGCGTCCAAATACTTTGAACTGGTAGCTATGTATGAAAGAAAAATGCCTTTAAAGAAGCGAAGCGGAATTGACATTACTTTTTTCCTGGTTGGTGGCAAGTGGAAGCGTGATATCATTGCCTGTATTAATACTGGTATCAGAAGACCCGGGGAGATGCAGAAACATCTGGCTGAGGTGAGTGCCAGTCCCAGGGTACTTCGCCAGCAATTGAAAGAATTGGAAATGTTTAGTATTATTTATAAAAAAGTATACAAAGTCGTACCGCCCAAGGTGGAATATTACCTGACATCGATCGGGGAAGAGTTGATCCCGTTATTTGAAATGATGGAAGAATGGGGAGTGAAGTATGAGAAGGAGAATGTAGGGGAACTAATAGCTGCTAGCTATTAGTTTTTAGTAAAATACGGGTGATACTGTAAATAAAAAACGGCATCCGATGGACGCCGTTCTCAATATCATTGAACCATTACCTTATTTGGCAATAGCAT
>JBDTPD010000331.1:0-5344 GCA_039932855.1 Chitinophagaceae bacterium
GATATTGAAGTAATGGCGAATTATATTTTTGGTCTTCCGGGGGATACGTTAGATAGTATGCAAAAAACGCTTGACCTGAGCCTTGAGTTATGTACTTTTGGATGGAATGCTTACGCCGCAATGGCGCTTCCGGGAAGCAAGTTATATAAAGAAGCATTATTTAATAACATACCTCTTCCTGATTCGTATGAAGGGTACTCATTTCACAGTTACAATGCACTACCACTTCCTACAGAAAAATTATCTGCGGCAGAAGTTCTGCAATTTCGGGATAATGCATATCACATATACCATAGCAATCCGGCCTTTCTTGAAAAGATCAGAAAAAAGTTTGGTGATGTAGCAGCCGATAACATTCTTGAAATGTTGAAAGTTAAATTAAAAAGAAAAATTTTAGAAAATTAATGGAAAATCTTCTTACAGCAGCGCAATTGGTAGATTTCGAATCTGATATTGCTGAATGCTTTAACAACGCCCAGATCAAGGCTCCTGTTCATTTATATGACGGAAACGAGAATGAAATGATCGAAATATTTAAAAAGGTTCAACCACATGATTGGCTATTTTGTTCATGGCGCTCACACTACCAGTGTTTGCTTAAAGGAGTTCCACCGGAAGAGGTAAAAAAAGAGATTTTTGACGGTAAATCCATTACATTGTGTTTTCCTGAATACAGGATATATTCTTCAGCCATTGTAACAGGTAATATACCTATTGCCACCGGTGTAGCACTGGATATCAAAAGAAAGGGATCGTCTGAACATGTATGGTGTTTCGTGGGTGATATGACCTCTGAAACAGGAACTTTTCATGAAAATCATAAATATGCCGTGAATCACGACCTGCCGATCACCTTTGTAATCGAAGATAATGGTAAATCAGTATGTACAGATACCCGCAAGGTTTGGAACATTACCGATCTTACCTATTCCAAAGAAGGGATCGAAAAAGTAATTTATTATCAATATGAAACAAAGTATCCACATGCGGGTGCCGGCAAACGAATTCAATTTTAATTATGAAATATTTTGATGAATTAAAAAGAGCCATGACCTGGTTAGGTGAACAGGATAATACTTTATTCCTTGGACAGGCTGTTGAATATGCAGGCACGGGAATGACAAATACCTTGGCAGACGTGCAAAAAGATAAACTTCTTGAAATGCCTGTTAATGAAGATATGCAGATGGGAATGACTATTGGCATGGCATTAAATGGTACTGTTCCTATTTCAATATATCCACGCTGGAATTTTTTAGTGCTTGCAGCCAATCAAATTGTTAACCATCTTGATAAATTAAAAATAATGTCTGCGGATGGTTTCAAGACTAATATCATTATACGTACAAGTATTGGTTCACAAAGGCCATTACACCCGCAACACCAGCATATCAGCGACTTTACAGCAGGATTTAAAGCAATGTGTGATTGGGTAGATATAATCAGATTGGATGAACCACACCAAATATTTGAGGCATATAAATATGCTTATGAAAGAAAAGATAACCGCCCTACAATTCTTGTTGAATGGGGTGACTACTATGGTGAAAAATAAATACTTTTTATTTTTTGAATATATTTGAAGAAATGGTTAATCCTTTACTTACAGACAGGGTAAGAACTTCGCGGGCGCTTGGGCTGAATAAATCGCTGGTTCTTCATGGTGGCGGAAATACTTCAGTTAAAATTACTGAAAAAAATATAGTAGGCGATGAAGAACAAATACTCTATGTGAAAGGTAGCGGCTGGGACCTCGAGACAATTGATGTTCCTGGATTCTCACCTGTCAGAATTGAACACTTAAAAAAATTGGCTGAACTGGAATCATTATCTGATTCGGCCATGGTAAATGAATTGGTTACACATCTTACAAAGGCATCTGCTCCAGTTCCTTCGGTGGAAGCCATCCTGCATGCCGTTATTCCTTACACGTTTGTGGACCATACACATGCTGATGCAGTTGTTGCAATCACCAATTCGGTGAACGGTGAAAAGATAATCAGAGAGATATACGGAAATCAGGTGATCGTACTTCCTTATATCATGCCGGGATTCGATCTGTCAAAATTATGTGCACAGTACCTCAAAGCAGAACTTACAGATACCACCATAGGAATCGTTTTGTTGAATCATGGGATATTTTCTTTTGGAAATACTGCCGATGAATCGTACCAAAGAATGATCGATCTTGTAAAAATCGCAGAGGACTATCTTGAAAAGAATACTTCCGCACAACCATCATCTTCGTTTACCGTAAAACATCCCAGGTTGGAGATCGCCGGCCTTCGGAAAAATGTTTCACAGGTTGCAGGCTTCCCGGTTATTCTAAAAAGATTTACTGATGACAAAAGTCTTTCTTTCTGTAATCGTACAGATGTTTTTGTTGTTTCTCAACAGGGGCCTGCTACTCCAGATCATGTAATCAGAACAAAAAGATTGCCAATGGTTGGCAGGGATGTTGAAAAGTATGCAAAAGACTACGCTCAGTATTTTTCAGAAAATGAACCACATGCAAAAGACAGAAAAAAAACACTTGACGCAGCGCCACGTGTGATACTCGACCCCGTGTTAGGTGTATGCACTGTAGGAAAAACAGCTAAGGACGCACAGATCGTTGCCGATATTTATTCGCACACGATCGATATTATTTCCTGGGGACAGAGTTTAGGTGGGTACAAAGCGCTTTCGGCAAAAGATATTTTTGATGTGGAATACTGGGAACTGGAACAGGCAAAGCTCAACAAAGCAGGTAATGTCCCTATATTCACCGGTGAAGTAGCATTGGTTACCGGCGCTGCTTCCGGAATAGGAAAAGCATGCGTGGAATCATTACTAAAAAGAGGCGCCGCAGTGGTTGGGCTTGACATCAACCCTGTTATTAATGATCTTTTCAAACAGGTTAATTTTCTGGGTATCGAATGCGATGTTACTTCGGAAGAAAAACTGAATGAAGCGCTCAATACAACCGTTAACACATTCGGTGGATTAGATATATTGGTATTGAACGCCGGTATCTTTCCACCCGGGAAACAAATAGCTGACCTTCAAACAGGTGATTGGAAGAAAGTGATGAATATTAATCTTGATTCTAATTTCACCTTGCTTCGCGATTCTTTTCCTTTATTAAAACTGGCGCCCAAAGGAGGCAGGGTTGTGATTATTGGTTCTAAAAATGTTCCCGCACCGGGTCCGGGCGCAGCAGCTTATTCTGCATCCAAAGCGGCGCTTAATCAATTGGCCCGGGTTGCTGCGCTTGAATGGGGCAAGGATGGTATAAGGATCAACTCTGTTCATCCCAACGCTGTATTTGATACTGGGCTTTGGTCTGATGAGATACTCACTTCACGTGCCCAGAGCTATGGGCTTACGGTAGAAGAATATAAAAAAAATAACATACTCAAAACTGAAGTTACCAGCAGGGATGTTAGCGAACTGGCAGTAGAATTATGCGGCCCGCTTTTCTCGAAAACAACAGGTGCACAGGTTGCAGTTGATGGAGGTAACGACAGGGTCATTTAAAGCAGAAAGAATGAGTGAACAAAAAACAAAAGCTGTGTTAGGTATTATTGGCGGAAGCGGGCTGTATGATATCGATGGTTTGCAAAATAAAAGATGGGTTACCATAACTTCTCCTTTCGGAGAACCATCCGATGACCTGTTATTTGGCGAACTGGATGGACTTGAACTGGTTTTTGTGCCCCGTCATGGGCGTGGCCATAAGATTCCACCATCCGACATAAATTACCGCGCAAATATTGATGTTCTCAAAAGGGCGGGTGTAACAGATATTATTTCAGTAAGTGCGGTAGGTTCTTTAAAAGAAAGCCTTGCGCCTGGAGTTTTTGTTATAGTGGACCAGTTCATTGACAGGACATTTGCGCGAAACAAAAGTTTTTTTGGAAAAGGAATGGTTGCACACGTATCAATGGCTCATCCGGTTTGTAATCGTTTCGGTAATCATATAGAAAATGCGGCGAAGGATGCAGGGATTAATGTGGTAAAAGGCGGAACATACCTGGCTATGGAGGGCCCACAATTTTCCAGTAAAGCCGAGTCTACCTTATACCGCTCTTGGGGTTGTGATGTTATCGGGATGACCAATATGCCCGAAGCCAAGCTTGCACGTGAAGCAGAAATTTGCTATTCTACAGTTGCAATGGTAACTGATTTTGATTGCTGGCATCCAGGGCATGATGATGTTACAGTGGATTTTATTCTGAAAACTTTGCATTCAAACGCTGACAAGGCAAAATCATTGATAAAACATACAGTTCAATATTTACTTAGTGATAATAACGCTTCTTCTTGCAGTTGTCGCAGTGCTCTCGATAGTGCAATTATTACAATGCCCGAGGCACGTGATCCTAAAATGGTGAGCATGCTTGATGCTGTAGCCAGCAGAGTATTTTCAAAAAATTAGACCAAAGATCATATTTAAAT
The DNA here is from genome assembly GCA_039932855.1 of Chitinophagaceae bacterium. Classification (GTDB taxonomy): domain Bacteria; phylum Bacteroidota; class Bacteroidia; order Chitinophagales; family Chitinophagaceae; genus JAJKIP01. The sequence continues at coordinate 4,441 of JBDTPD010000331.1, forward strand.
AGAATTGCATGCTTATACAATCACTTATACGGAACGTTCCTGATTACCCGATAAAAGGAATTATGTTCAAGGACATAACCACACTTTTAAAAGATGCTGCTGGTTTTAAGTTTACGATCAATGAATTCGTTAATCGTTACCGTGGCATGGAAATAGACAAAATTGCCGGCATAGAGTCACGAGGGTTTATTTTTGGTGCAGCTCTTGCTTTTGAACTGGGAATTGGGTTTGTTCCTATCAGGAAAAAAGGGAAACTTCCTGCCGAAACAGTTGGGTATGACTATGAATTGGAATATGGTACCGACCGTATTGAAATTCATATAGATGCTATTGAAAATGGCGAGAAAGTACTCCTGGTTGATGATTTGATCGCTACGGGTGGAACAGCCAGGGCAGCAATTAAGTTAATAGAGAAAATGGGTGGAACCATAGTTGAATCATGCTTCGTAGTCGATCTTCCTTTTTTAGGCGGAAGCTCTGGTATCAAAAATAGCGGTCACAAGATTTTTTCATTATGCGAATATGATAGCGAACATGAATAAACCAGATTCAATAGAGACATTACGGTGGAAGAATTCCGTATTTGAAATGATTGATCAGCGGATATTGCCTTTCAAATTTGAATACCTTTCTTATGATTCGGCGGCAGGAGTTGCAGAAGGAATAAAGACTATGGTAGTGCGCGGGGCGCCTGCCATTGGTTGTGCTGCAGCTTTTGGTGTGGCGCTGGAAGCCATAAGGTTACAGAAATATAATAAAGCTATATTTGATGCCGGGCTTAATACTGGATTCGATATACTTGCCGCAAGCAGACCTACGGCAGTAAATCTTTTCTGGGCTCTTAACCGTATGAGGAAACTTTGGGATGATCGGTGTGACTTACCAAATTCGGAATTAGCAGAAA
>JBDTPD010000332.1:0-5334 GCA_039932855.1 Chitinophagaceae bacterium
TCCCGTAACAATCCTTTTGATAACCAGGCACGGCCGCTTTCTGTATGTTCGGGGATCACAACTTCATATCCCAATTTCTCCAGTAATTGAATAGCCTTTATTCCAATCTCCGTATCATTGAAATTGGTAAACTCATCACAGAATAAATAAACTCTCCTCGCACCCGTTACCCGCCCTTTCGCACTTGTCTTTTTGTACCATTTCTTCAACGTAGTCTTGTATAAAGATGGCATGGATCGTTTGGTAGCAAATCCAGACATCTGTTTTACCCACTTGCTAACGACGCTATTGGTCATAACAAAATTGTAAGCACCTGGCCAGATAGCGCCCAGCGAAGAAGAACTGTTATACCGGGCGATCAATTTGGAACGGAACGGAACACCATTAGCATCATAATATTGCTGAAGAAACTCTGCTTTCAGCTTGGCGACATCAACATTACTCGGACATTCAGATTTACATCCTTTGCAGCTCAAACAAAGATCCATCACCTCATAAATTTCTTTATGATCAAAGCGATTGAGCTTATCAGAATTAGTTAAGAATTCACGGAGAATATTTGCGCGTGCGCGTGTTGTATCCTTTTCATTGCGCGTAGCCATATAAGAAGGACACATGGTACCGCCACTCAATTGTGTTTTCCGGCAGTCGCCACTACCATTACATTGTTCAGCGTGCTGCAATACATCCTGGTTATGATAACGGAAAACAGTTTTGAAAGCTGGTGTTTGTTGCCCGGGTGTATAGCGCAACATGGTATTCATCGGGGGCGTATCAACGATCTTATTCGGATTGAAGATATGATTAGGATCCCATGCATTTTTTATATCTTTTAGTAACTGGTAATTTTTATCGCCTACCATTTGACGGATAAACTCGCCGCGTAAACGTCCATCTCCATGTTCACCACTCAGGGAACCATTATATTTTTTTACGAGCGTAGCAATTTCTTCAGCAATGGTACGGAAGAGTTGATTGCCTTCTTTTGTTTTCAGGTTAATGATGGGGCGTAAATGTATTTCTCCTGAACCCGCATGGGCATAGTGAACAGCGTACAATCCATATTTCTTCAGTATCTCATTAAAATCGCGGATGTAAGCAGGCAGGTCATTTACATCAACAGCAGTATCTTCTATCACCGGTACCGCTTTCTCATCTCCGGGAAGATTGCCAAGCAATCCTAATCCTGCTTTACGAAGCGTCCATATCTTTTTTGTATCGGCGCCAAATAATAAAGGGAAATGATAACCTAACCCTACCGAACGCATTTCTTCTTCACATTTTTTCGCGTCAGCAATTACTTCTTCTCTTGTATTTCTTGCGAACTCAATCACTAAAATAGCTCCGGGATCGCCCTGAACAAAAAAACGATTCTTTAATTGTTCGCTATTTGCTTTGGTACATTCAAGAATATAATGATCGATAAGTTCACTTGCACTGATATTATATTTCAATGCGACCAGGTTAGCGCGCAATGATTCGTCTATAGAATTAAAATGCACACACAACAAGCCTGTTTCTGTTGGTGGCAGCGGCACTACGTTTAATTTTATTTCTGTAATGAATGCAAGTGTACCTTCTGAACCGGCTATTAATGAACAAAAATTAAAATCAGGGCCACCGGCAGTAAATGGTGCAGTGTCTAATAAAATATCAATCGCATAACCAGTATTTCTTCTCTCTACTGATTTCTTTGGAAATTCTTTCCTGATCTCTACCTGGTTATCATAATTGCTCAACAGACCCCGAACCTGCTTATAAATTTTTGCTTCGAGTGTATTGCCTTCACATTTCTGGTGAAACTCATCAAGACCGACGGTAGAAAAAGTGGCTTCACTTCCATCACTCAATAATGTCTTTACTTCTAACAAGTGTTCGCGTGTGCTGCGATAGACAATCGAGTTGGAACCGCAACTATTATTTCCCACCATCCCTCCCATCATTGCACGATTGGCAGTAGATGTTTCGGGACCGAAGAATAAACCATGAGGTTTTAAAAAAAGATTCAACTCATCACGGATAACGCCGGGTTCAACACGTACCCAATTCTCATTTGTATTTAATTCAAGAATCCTGGTGAAATTCCGGGAAACGTCGACAATGATACCGTTTCCTACAACCTGCCCGGCGAGTGAAGTGCCCGCTGTACGCGGGATCAGCGAAGTTTTATGCGTATTGGCAAACGAAATCAGCTTTTTTATATCATCAATACTGGAAGGAATAGCAACCGCTAGTGGCATTTCGCGGTATGCAGATGCGTCAGTAGCATACAGCGTACGCATGGTAGTGTCTGTAAAAAATTCTCCTTCTAAAGTAGCGGCCAGTTGCTTCAACAGATCAGTCATGATGTTCAATTAGTATAAGCCGGTGAAGTTGCGAAATTAAGAATTATGAGTTATGAATTATGAATGAAAGTGCTAATTCATAATTCTTAATTCCTCATTCCAGGGGTTTACCTATAGAGCTTATCCCGAATCTCTCTCCACGTCACCACCTGTATATGCTCGTCCCTCAATATTTTTCTACAGACATCGGTGGTGAAGAAATCATGATCGGCCTGGCGCCAGGCAGCGCCCCAGTCAGGATGATCGACCGTGATAGATTGCATTTCCTTATCGTTATAAGCTACGTGTATGATAAAAAGATTTAAGCCGGGCGGAATAGTATGCAATGTCTTTGTATAATAAGCAGCGGAACCTTTTATATAATCACCGGGATTGATAGTAAATACCCTGTCTACCTTTACTTCATTTGCACCACTATAAGTTGCACTATCCATACCAAAAGCAAGTCCGAATTCTTTATCAATAAAGACCGGTATTTTATATTCCCTGCCCAGTTTGATATAAACATCTCTGAATTCTTTTTTATTGAACAGCGCTCCCATGTGTGAATCAAGGTGAGTGACATCAATACCTAATCCTTTTGCTTTCTCTATCTGTGCGCGCAGTTCCGTTTCTACTTCTGCGACAGTAGCGGTCTTATCAAGAGAGTCTACACTGGAATAGAAGTAACCATGTTGATTTACCAATCCTGGCACTACTGACTTACCAGCAACAGGTCCCCATTTATAGTAACTCCATTCACTGGTCAATGTAAGATGCAAACCAAAATCAGCTGTTGGATGTGTACGTGCATAGGCAGCTATCTCTGATAACCACGGAGTAGGCACCATGATACTAGCAGAGCGAACAGAGCCTTTTTCCATTGCTTCTTCAGTTGCTTCATTCTCTGAATGTGATACACCAAGATCATCACCATGAATAATGAGCAGCTTTGCATCTTTTGGATAGCCTAATTTTTCCTGTATAGTCTGTTGCGCAAGCAGTACGTTGTTGCATACGAATAAAAAACATAGACCAGTCAGTATATTTTTCATTATTCTTATTTTAATAAATGAGTTGAAGGATTCAAAAAGCTAAAAAGGAACATCTGACATCGTACAGTTTCTCCGCCGAGTCTCGCCAGTATGAAGACGCTGAAAATAAATATTGCTGGTGGACTCGTCGGAGAACCTGTACAATAGCAGATGTTCCTTTTCAACTCTTCAACCTGCCTGCGGTAAGCAGGCCATTCAACTTTCAACTCATAACAGATTATTCTTCTTTCTCCACACTAATACTACATTCTCCAACAATCGCGGCAAGTGCGCCGACAGCTACCAATACCGGCGCAAATACAACTCCTACCAGGCCGGCCGTAACAGGGAAGCTCATCATTTCCTTTCCCGATTTATCTTTAATGGTGATCTTGGTCACATTACCTTCTGCGATCAGGTCCTTTACTTTCTTTAGTAGTTGTTCTCCATTTATACTAAAGAATTCTTTTGTCGTCTTTGCCATGGTTAGCTCCTTTTTACAGCAATTTATTATTTAATTCTCATTATAAACGCTGCCATCCGTTTATCAAATACTTTTTGCCCAAAGGAGTTCTATTCGTACATTCCTTATACAAATCAACCTAAATGTATAAACAACTGCTATTTACTGGCGCAGTATGTGCGCTGCTGGCTGCGTGTGACCAGCCGAAAGAAAAGGCAAGAGAACCAAAGCAATTTGCCATTGAGGATCTTTACGATAATGTAACGATTAACGATGTTGGATTTAACAAGGATGAAAGCAAGGTTCTTGTCAATTCTAATCGCACCGGTATCTTCAATGTATATGAACTGACAATCGCAGATAGTTCATTGCAACCGCTGACCAGGTCCTCGAAAGAGTCCTGTTTTGGTGATAATTATATACCGGGACGTAATCAATTTATTTATTCTTCTGATAAAGGTGGCGATGAAAACAGTCACTTGTTCCTGGCTGCTAAAGGAGATACTGCCGGAAAAGATATTACACCGTGGCCCGGCAGTGCGAATAACTTCAATGGCTGGAACGAAAATAAAACTTCCATGTACGTAAGCAGTAATAAACGCAATCCCAAATTTTTTGATACCTGGAAAATGGATACGACTACCTGGCAAGCAACAATGTTGTATCAAAATGATTCAGGCTATACAGTAGATGTTATCAGCCAATCAGAAAGATACCTGGCACTTAATAAGTCGATCACAACTGATAAGAATGAATTGTACCTATATGATCGCCAGACAAAGACGATGAAACAACTGAGCAACGATCATGAAGCAACATGGACCGGTGCCACTTTTGAAAAGAATGATAGCATTTTTTATTACACTACCAATGATGATAATGAGTTCACCTATGTGGTGAAATATAATATCAATAGCGGTAAAGCCGATAAGTATTATGAGAATAAATGGGATGTTTTAAATATGACACTTGGTGAAACGGAGAAATACCATTCGATTTTTATCAATGAAGATGGAGTAACGAAAGTATTATTATTCGATCATGCTACTAATAAGCCAATCGAGCTTCCGGAGATGAAAGACATGAGCGTATCGGGCATTATTATTTCTCCGACAGAAAAAAATCTACTGCTTACTATCGGCAGCAGTACCAGTCCGTCTAATATTTTCCTGTATAATATTGAGAACAAAGAATTGAAACAACTAACATCTACGCTGAATAAAGCGATTGATGAAAATGATCTGGTCAAGGCAGAAGTGATCCGTTTCAAATCTTTTGATGGATTGGATATACCCGCTATTTACTACAAACCATTGCAAGCTGATGAAAATAAAAAAGTGGGTGCCCTGGTTTGGGTGCATGGCGGACCAGGTGGACAGAGTACGGTAGGATTCAGTAATTCTATCCAGTATCTCGTCAATCGTGGGTATGCAGTATTAGCCGTGAATAACCGTGGTAGCAGTGGCTATGGAAAAACATTTTATAAAATGGATAATAAAGATCATGCCAATGC
>JBDTPD010000333.1:0-5332 GCA_039932855.1 Chitinophagaceae bacterium
TCACTGCGTGAATATAACCTGGCCTATGGGATCAGTCGTAAATTACTGGATGGACTACATAAAGAAATCGTGATCATGCACCCTGGCCCTATCAATCGCGGAGTGGAACTTGACAGCGATGTAGCTGATAGTAAACAATCCATTATTTTACAGCAGGTGGAGAATGGAGTGGCGATAAGGATGGCGGTGTTATATTTGTTAGCGAATAGAAACTAAAAGCTAACAGCTTATAGCTATTAGCTTTTAGGTCTTAAAATAGTCTTGTAATATCAACATTTAACTTTCAACTTTTAACCTTGCTAGCTTATGTCCCGAATCTGTCTTTTCCCCGGCACATTTGATCCGATCACACTAGGACACGTGGATATTATTGACAGGGCTATCCCATTATTTGATAAGATCATTGTTGGTATAGGATTGAATGCATCCAAGGTGCCTATGTTTTCTGCTGAACAACGTATGCAGTGGATCAATGATATTTATAAAAATGAAGATAAAGTAGAGGGCGCCGTATATGAAGGATTAACGGTAGAGTATTGCAAATTTATTAATGCGAAGTTCATTTTACGTGGCATCCGCTACGTAAGCGATTTTGAATATGAAAAAACAATCGCCGATGCTAACCGTACATTGGATAAATCCATTGAAACGATTTTTCTAACCGGCGAACCAAAGTATACATCAGTAGCTTCTACCATTGTTCGTGATATCATTCGTAATGGGGGAAATGCTGCTCCTTTTCTTCCGGAAGTTGTTCACCTGTCATTAAAAAAATAACACCATGCCTTCTATCTGGTTTGATAAAACACTGTCGCTTGAAAAGTTCACCTCGCTCGGACATGATACCATGGCTGAATATATTGGTATTGAATGGGTGGAGCTCGGAGATAATTTTCTAAAAGCAAAAATGCCGGTTGATAATCGCACCAAACAACCATACGGATTGTTGCACGGTGGCGCTTCCTGTGTATTGGCAGAAACAATTGGTAGTATGGCGTCGGCAATGGTGATCGATCATGCAAAATTCATTTGCGTAGGATTGGATATAAATGCCAATCACGTTCGTAGCGCACGCGAAGGATATGTTACTGGTATAGCTACCCCATTACACCTTGGTAGTAACACACATGTCTGGGATATTAAAATATATGATGAGGTTGAGAAGCTTGTTTGTATTAGTCGTCTTACCGTAGCGATCATACCGCGCAAAGAAGAGGCATATCGCCCATCAAGCCTGTAATACATCTGCAACAGACGGGAACGTATTTCCAAGATAAGATGGAATATCATTGTCTGTAATCCATTTCACTTCCTTTATGTCTTCGGCCTCCTGTGGCACAAGTGTTTGTTCGCCCGATACTTTCATGTTGTACCAATGCGATTCTTTCAGAATGAATTTTGTGCCTTCGTGGTAAGTATGATAAGTAATGATCAATGGACTGAGTAATTGTATCTGTTGCAATCCTGTTTCTTCTTCCACTTCACGTACCGCACATTCTTCGATCGTTTCTCCTTTGTCTAATTTTCCTTTGGGCAGATCCCATTTACCTCTCCGAAGGATGAGTAGTATTTCATTATTACCATTTCTTACTAACCCGCCACCAGCTTTAACCAATGTAAATTTTTTAAAGAATGCTTTTTGCAGTTCATCCAGGTCAGCATGGAGAAAAACACCTGCATGGATATTTGATTGCTGCATTTCATGGATCATTGATTTGATCGTATGCGGATTGAAATCATCAATAAATACAGCATCGTCATGATGAACGAACGGTTCTATTGTTGCATCGACATTGTTGCATAGAAAAAGCGGTTTGTCGTCGAAATAAATTTTAATAAACATAATAAAATTGCTATGTTTGAACGATTAACTGATTAGTAATAGCACCCCAAAAAAGGTTTGCCAATATCTGCCTATATGACAAACGCAAAAGTAATTGCTGAAAAATTCCTACAGGTTGAAGCAGTAAAGTTAAATGTAAAAGACCCGTATACATGGGCCAGTGGCTGGAAAAGCCCTATTTATTGTGATAGCCGTCGTGTTTTATCTTTTCCCTATGTCAGGGATTACTTCAAATCTGAACTTTGTAATATCATTTTCGAAAAATTTCCGCAGGCGGAACTGATCGCTGGTGTAGCTACTGCAGGTATTGCCTGGGGTGGTATGGCAGCTGATCAATTGAAGCTTCCTTATGTGTATGTAAGACCTAAACCAAAGGAACATGGATTGGGGAACCAGGTAGAAGGATTTTTTCAAAAAGGGCAGAAAGTGGTTGTCATCGAGGATCTTGTTTCTACAGGTGCCAGCAGCTTGCTGGTAGTTGAAGTATTAAAGAAAAGCGGGCTCGATGTCATCGGCCTGGTATCTATATTCTCCTATAATTTCCCGGTAGCGGCTGCTGCCTTTGATGGCGCTAAACTCGCTTACTATTCATTGACAGATTATCCTACCATGATAGAAGTGGCTAAAGAAAAAGGTACAGTATCCGCTGTCGAGCAGGATATTTTGTTAAAATGGCGCGACGATCCTGCGAATTGGAAAGGAGTTTTGTAATTTGGCAACAAATCTTACCGGATGAAACGTATTCTCATCACCCTTTTTGCTATTGCCTGTATCGGCAATACTTCTTTTTCCCAAGTTAAAGCATTACAAACTGTCAAGATTAAAACGCCTACGGCGATGTGTGAGGCATGCAAAACCAGGATCGAAGCATACCTCAAAAGATATGATGGTGTCACATTCAGCAATGTCAATTATCGCAAAGGTGAGACAACAGTTAAATTCCTTTCTGATCGTATAGATATCGAGCAGGTAAAAACAGCTATCGCCAACGCGGGTTATGATGCAGATGATATTCCTGCCAATCCTGAATCATATAAAATGCTTCCGATCACCTGTAAAAAGTTTGAAGATGGTGGCGGACATCCAAAACCAAAACCCCCGGTAGTAGATCCGCCTCCGGGACAATAATCATCAGTCGTTTGATTCAAATGGCTGACCGAATAATTTAGCGAGATTTTGTTTCCCATTATATTTCAATGGAAAGGTTTTGTAGAAACCATTTCTGCCAGCTCTGGCAGTACCGGTTATTTTTATGTTTGCTTCTTCATTGACAAATACCGACAAAGAATGTTTGATTAAATACTTCATGTCTATTCCGAGATTCACCGGAACGATAAAATCACTTTTTGCTGGTACGAATACTGTTGAGTCTACCCTGAAATGACCAAGGTATAAACTATCCATCCAGGCATCTCCTTCGGCTTCTTTCAATTTTGCGCTAAAATGATTGGGGTTAAAATATTTCATATGCAGTACAACCTTTGTTTCACTAAAACCAATCTTCCCAATGTTTACTTTGTCGATTCCTTTCAACTCAGGTTCTTTAAAATGATGACAGGAAACAAGCAAAAACGATGACAACAGAATAGCGACAAAATATTTCATAGGGGTGAAAATAAGTCATACTGTATTCTTTTTTGAATAGCAGTATGTTAAAATACGAACGCGGTTTCCCTATGAAACCCTTGTGGATACTAAATTGACACGATTTTTGAAGCATAAAAGACTGATTTTATCGTTATTTGTTATATAAATTCTTTTGCCATGCGCCTTATTCTTGCCCTTTTATTGTTTACCTCTGTTTCAGCTTCTGCCCAGCTGAAAAGTTTTATTATGAGTGTCCATGGTGATACATTGAACCGCGTGGATATGAATGATAAAAAACAAGGTCCCTGGGTAAACCATGTAGATGCACTTCGTGGCGAAGATGGCTATGATGAACAGGGATATTATATCGATGATAAAAAAGATGGCGTATGGGTTCGCTTCAGCCTCACAGGTGATAAGATAGCGGCAGAGAATTTTCGATGGGGAGTGCTTGATGGAAAAGCGCAATACTTCAATCGTACCGGTGGTTTAATCCGTGAAGAAAGCTGGCGCGCAGTTGATCCCAATAAAACAATGGATACCGTAAATGTATATGATGTGATCGATCCTAACAAAGTAATAGATAGGGTAGTAGTAAAACTCGAAGGCAAAACTTACAAACACGGCACCTGGAAATATTATGATCCTGAATGGGGTAGTGTTGTCAAAACAGAAGAATACTTTTTAGATAAATTAAAAAACCCCGACGAGGATATCAAACCTCTCGATGCAAAAGCCAATAAAACTCCGGCTAAGCCAAAAGAAGTAATGGACTATGAGAAAAAGAATTCCGGTAAAAAGAAAGTGAGAACGAGAGATGGGGGAACAGGATATTGAGAAAAGCTATTAGCCATTAGCTGTTAGTTTTGCCTTGTATTTATTTAGTTAGCGTATTACTCTTTACGAAAGTATCTAAAGAAGCTATCAAACAAATTCTAATTTAATGGAACGCGAAGCTAATAGCTAACCGCTAATGGCTAATAGCTTCTCTCTTAAAATAGGTACTAAAGAACATCATCTCAAACCCCACTGCATTTCCCCAATACAGCCAATCGTGATGACCGGGACGTTCGATATAGTCGTGTGGAATATTTAATCTCCTCATTTTTTCATGTAAGGCGTGGTTCTCGGTAAAGAAAATATCTTCTGTTCCGCAATCGAACAGGATAGCTAGTGAGTCATTCTTATTTCCTGATAAAAGATGTTGTTTGTATATGTCAACCATATTGATGACGGAATATTTATTCCAGTCAGCTGCATGGGTGATCGTATCGCCGACACGTTTGATCACATCAAATCTTGTATGAACATTATTAAGGTCTACACCACCACTCATACTACCGCAGGCGCCAAAAATATCCGGGTGAAGAAAACTTAATAGCAAGCCACCATGTCCGCCCATACTAAGACCTGTAATAGCTCTTCCATTTCTATTGGCGATAGTGTGATAATGAGTATCGATATAAGCAGGTACTTCTTTGGCAATGTAGGTGTCAAAGCGCATAGTAGAATCAACGGGACTATCGAGGTACCAGCTGCTAAAACCACCATCGGGACAAACGATCATGATGCGATATTGATCTGCGTATTCTTTTAATGCAGGAACCTTGGTGATCCAGTTGCTATAATTACCACTATATCCGTGTAATAAATAAACAACAGGCAATGAAATCGCTTTTCGTTGTGATACCGTTGGTTTGATTACTACACATTTAAAGCTTTTTTGCATTGCATTGCTGTAGATAAGCACTGTGTCAACAGTTGCTGCGTTTATTTTGCAGGTAATTAAAATAAAAAAGCAGGTAATAATTCTCTTCATTTCTTAAAGATATACAATCAAAATAAATGTTGAACACAGAGAACCACGGAGAAGGCACAGAGGGCCACGGAGTTAATCTCCGT
>JBDTPD010000334.1:0-5330 GCA_039932855.1 Chitinophagaceae bacterium
TGCGGTTCTTTTGCTTTACGGTCTGGCGTTGCTCGCCGGTTTGATTTCGGTTCTCGTGCGCGAACTGCAACCGGTTCAGAGTATCGCCATCATCACGCTTTTCACCGTAATTTTAACGCTACATCGACATAAAAAATGATCCGTTGTATAATCGTAGATGATGAACCACTGGCCAGGCAATTACTGGAATCTTATATCGTGCAGCTGACCGGTATTAGCTGCGTAGCTACCTGCTCCAGCGCCACTGAAGCATTCAGCACTCTTCATCAGCAACAGGTTGATGTTATTTTTCTTGATATACAAATGCCCGGCATTACCGGACTCAATTTTCTAAAATCATTAAGGAGTTATCCAAAAGTGATCTTCACCACTGCTTATCCTAATTATGCAGTTGAAGCATTTGAACTGGAAGCTGTGGATTATTTGGTGAAGCCTATCACCTTTGAACGATTTGCAAAAGCAATACAAAAAATAACAGCAAAAGCCGAAGAGCCTGTCGCGACAGCATCCGGCACAGAAGAAAATCCTCATTTGTTTTTAAAGGTTAATAAGCGATTGATCAAGATCGATCACAAGGATGTATTGTACGCTGAAAGCCTCGGTGATTATTTAAAAGTGTATACACCAACGCAGACTTTTGTAAGCTATATGACGCTGAGCAAACTTGAAGGATTGTTGCCTGCTAACCAGTTTGTACGTATTCACCGTTCAACACTGGTAAATCTGAGTCATGTTCAGTATGTAGAAGGAAATGTTGTACGAATACAAGAGAAAGACCTGTCTGTAGGTCTGACTTATAAAAATAATCTCGCAAAAAAATTATCAGGTCTACCCGGAAGAAGATGAGGTTGTGAGTAGTCAGTTGTGAATAGTGAGTGAGTAACTAACTATCATTGAAGATTCACTCACCGCTCACAACTCACAACTGACCACTCACTACTCACAATTTGTTTCTGAAATCAAAATACAACGTCCCTGTCAATGGAGCTGAACCCATACGTACATTTCGCTGGCTTTGCGGTCCCATTAAATCTGCCCGTTGAAATTTTGTTCCGATCGGTGATATCCCATGCATGAAACCAATATTCCCCTCGGGAAAAGGTGGATTGGTATTATTATTAGGCGAAGCTTTCGCTTTTTGTGGCTGACACATTTCGAGAAATATATTTTCCTGTCCACTGTAGATTATAAAATCGCTTTCTTTATTTTTTAACTTCATCCAGTAAAGTTCGGAGTACCATCCTTTGAATTCAGGATACAACCAATCTTCCCCGGTAACAGTATTATTATATCCTTTTTCCCATACTCCCCATTGTTGACCCTTCATACGATTTTTCCAAACACGATAAGGTCCCCTGCCCAGCCATTTTACCCCGTTGATCTTTTCTTCAGGATAATTAAACGTGATACCCATAAAATCAGCAGTATCCCTGGTCATATAACTATATTCCAATTTTGGAAGTGTGCCAGATTTAAATATCCATTTTACACGCAAGCTGTCTCCTTTGTAAGAAGACGCAACGACCAATTGATCGTCGTGACGATAAAAAGTAAAACTATCCAACACCTGTCGGCTTCCGGCTAGTGCGGGACCATCACCAAATGAAATATTTTTTTTACTATTAAATACTTTTTGGAGATAACCGGTGTTTTTATCAAAATAAAAATCAACACCATCACAGGATACCTTGCATGATGTTTCATTATCAGTAATCATTATCCGTGCTTTACGTGGAATTGAAACAAGCTTTTTTATTAGCTGAGATGGAGAATGAAGCGACCAGCTCCAGGTACAGATCGTATCTCCCTTAGCATTTAGGGCAGACAGGTAAAATGCATCTGCTTTATCAACAGCAGAAGGCAAAGGAATAGATAATTTCCCTTTATCACCCGGCGCTATCGAAGGAGATTTCATCGTAGTTTTTTGCAATATCACAGGTATGATCGTTTGCTTTCCCGGTTCGGGAAATGAAACCAACTTCCATTCAAACCTTATCTTATCAAGATTAGTATAGATATACCTGTTCTCTACATCGATCGTAGCAGGGAAATGTAATGAGACCGATCTTGAGTCAATATATACAGGACTCCAGAGTTGTTTAATAGTATAATAACTTCCTTCTTTTTCGCGATGCGGGCCCACGATACCATCAGGTGCTGCATTACCAGCCACATCAATACTATCATGACGGTCGCCACGAACAACACCTTCATCAGCTAATGACCATAAAAATCCTCCTGCTGCATGCGGATGTTTCATCATTTCATTCCAACAATCTTCCAATGCAGCACCATGACCGCCATCAAACAATCCATGCATAAATTCTGTAGGGAAAAAAACTTCTTTTGCATTGGTAACTTCTGTCTGAATGTATTTAAAATCGGGATAGTGTTTTGTATTCGTCCCATCAAATCGCTCCCATGGATGAATGACATGTCTTTTCTGTAGATCATACAATGCATAATCACCGTCCAATGCACGGTTCCACCCACCTTCATTACCATTATCCCAGATAACAATGGAAGGATGATTGACATCACGTATCACTAATTCTTTTACAAGCTTTCTTCCTACTGTTGTATCATATGCAGCCTGCCAGCCTGTTAATTCATCCAATACAAACAATCCCAGACTATCACACAGATCCAAAAATTCTTTATCAGGTGGATAATGACTCATACGAACAGCATTCATGTTCATATCTTTCATTGCCTTTATATCCATAAGATGAACTTTGCGACTGAGTGTACGTCCCGTTTCGGGCCATTCACTATGGCGGCACACACCTTTGAAGATTATTTTTTTCCCATTAACATAAAAGCCATCCTGCTCCCTTAACTCGGCTGTACGGAAACCAAATCGCTGTTTGATACTATGAACAATCTTTGCGCCATCCATAATAGAAACATTCACATAGTACAACACAGGCTGTTCGGGGTTCCATAACTTAATACCGGTGAATTGATGATGCAGTACGCTATCACCTGCTGATAATTGAAAAGGTTTATCAATTGCCTTTCCTGCGAGATCATACACCTGCGCGCGTATCGTTTGTCCTTTAGCAGCATTGTTGAACACTTGCATGTTGAATTTACCATTTGCCTTTGCATCGATCGCTACGCGTTCAATAAATGAAGTGGGCACTACTTCTAAATAAACAGGACGAAATATTCCACCAAACAACCAGAAATCAGCTTTACGTTCTGCCTTGTTAATAGAACTGTTAGCTGATTTTTTACTAACGGTAACTTCCAATAAATTGGCCTCTCCAAACATCAGCAACTTAGTAATATCATATTTGAACTGATAAAAACTTCCCTGGTGCACAGGTCCTGCGGATTCACCATTGATCTTTACTTTTGTATCTGTCATCGATGCATCGAATACAATGAATACTTCTTTCCCAACGTAACTGGCAGGTACTTTAAACCTATACTTATATAATCCTTTCTCTTCCGGATTATCTTTGTCCTGGTAGTAATTGTAAGTGCCAAATCCCTGCATTTCCCAGCAGGAAGGAACAGGTATAGTAGACCATTGCCCGGCTTTTCGGCCAGTGGTGCACATGAAATTCCAGTTAACAGTATGATCCTTATCGGTACCAGATAAATATTGAATAATTGTTTGCTGAGGGAATACCTGGCAGACAAACATGGTACATAAAAAAAGAGAAAGTATTTTTTTCATCCCAGTAATTGAAAAATATGAACAGATGTATGGTAAAGGATAAAATTACAACTCTCTGATCCAGATATTGCGAAAGCTGACAGGATTATGATGATCCTGTAGCAATAATGGCTCTTTCGCGTTATGTTTTTCGTATTTCGGTACACCGATAAATAGCATCGGACCCCAGAGCTCTACATTATTTTGAATAAGGATACCATTCTGAAAAACAGTCATACGTGCCGGTGATTTAAGAGAACTATCCGCGTAAAACTGTGGTGCGATAAAAATAATATCATAGTTCTGCCATTCTCCCGGTGCACGGCAAACATTTACCATCGGCATATGCTGTTTATAAATACTTCCTGCCTGGCCGTTTGAATAAGTAGGATTATCGTATGAATCAAGCACCTGTAATTCATAACGACTCATAAGAAATACACCGCTGTTACCACGACCCTGTCCACTATCTTTTACAATGGCCGGTGTTCTCCATTCTATATGAAGTTGGCAATCACCAAAAGCTTGTTTTGTACGAAGGTCACCAGCGAATGGCGCTACCGTTAGATTATTATCGTCTGTTTTCCAATTAAAAGGCTTTCCATCTTTATTGATCCAGTTAACACTATCTTTTTTATTGGTAAAAAGAATAATGGCGTCTGAAGATGGGTCAGTAGAAGATTTACCGGCGCTGATCACTCTGGGAACAGGCGACCAAATTTCAGTCAGCTTCGGATCACCCTGGTGTTGCTGCCCATCAGCATAAACATAAGACAGAAGAAGAGTTAAAATAAATATTGGTTTCATATTCTTGATTATTTGTTATTAAAGATTAAAAGGATCGGTTTCACCAAAATTTTCGAATACCCTTACAGTTTTCTGATTTTTACATTCCGATAATATATTTCCGAATATTCCGATTGCAATAATAACCTTCCTCCTTTTATACTGGCACCCTCGCCTGCATTCACCACTACCCCATTTACAATATGTACACATTTTCCATTACTGGAAATGATCTCCATCGTGTTCCATTCTCCATTAGGTTTCTCTGCATCTTTCTTCTTGATCATTCGCGTATGATTAGCGGGTTCATTTTGTTTTCCATCTACTTTGATAGTACTGAACCCGAGCAACCAGAAATCTCCTACATCACCTTCCTGTATCTGGCACTCGATCGATTGCGGCCAAATGGAGTCAGGTTCATTCATTGGTATATTATAACAAACTCCGGCATCACGCTTGGCAGTATCCCTTGGCGGCCACCTCTTTTCACCCCATTTAAAATCAACTTTGAAATGAAAATTATCAAAGCCATTGTCGGTGATCATATACCCGAGTTCCTTTCCGATCACATGTATCACGCTATCTTCTATGCGAAAGTTATGTTCAGGATCAGTATTCTTGCCGATGCCTTTCATAAACGTGTGCCAGCCGGTAAGATTTTTTCCATTAAATAAATAAGTAAATGGATCTTTTGTTACCGGTATAATATTTTTTACCACAAATACATAATCATTGTAATCACCATTCTTCGCTTCTTCAAAACAAAGCAGGTATGTATTAAGAAGCAATTTGCCCATTGCATTTTTTAATGGGTAAATCCTGGTAGCATGTACAGCATTATCTGGAAACAATAACATGTTCCATACATCTTCCGAAT
>JBDTPD010000335.1:0-5319 GCA_039932855.1 Chitinophagaceae bacterium
TGGCTAAAATCAGTACGCCATCTATCACTTTCATCATAAGGCGTATTCATTAATGAAACCGCTAATGCACTCAGTGATTTGTCTTCATGATAAATAAAATAATTCTTGTTCGCCCGATTCACATCATTTTGTAAAAGTTCTTTAAAAGAATGTATCAGCTTAATGACCTCTGAATTATCAATCAGACTTTCATCTACCATTTCCTCAAACATATATTCACCGACCAGTTTAAAATCATCCCATTTTTTTACACCATGCTCCAGTAATATCCGCGCAAACTCACGTTCCTGCAATTCATCTTTAAACAACAGATTGAATGTCGCTTCATCATAATCGGTTTCCTGTGCCTGTCTTGCATTTTCTTCATGATGCTTTGCTTCTTCAAATGGAAGCTTGCGCTCCATGGTTGCAATACGATCACGGATAAATTTATTGACCAGCGTATGCAATCCACCTTCATCGATCTTTAATATCTGTGCGCATTGCTGAATATAATCCTGTTGCTTGGTAAAATCTTCGGCCTTATTGATCTTGGAAATAGTTTCCGCCATCCGGTTAACGACCTCAGCCTTTCGCACAGAATCATCACCGGCATCTTTCAATGCTACTTCAAGCTGAAAAAGAATAAAGTCTTTCTTATTCTTTTGTACAAATTGTGTGAAAGCTGCTGGTCCGATCTTATTGACATAACTATCCGGATCTTCTTTATCCGGGATCAATACCATCTTTACATTCAATCCTTCTTCCAGTGCCAGGTCCAATCCACGCAATGCAGCTTTAATACCCGCTGCATCACCATCATATACGATCGTAAGATTATTACTATACTTCCTGATCAATCGTAACTGATCGATAGTAAGCGAAGTACCTCCGGATGCAACTACGTTTTCAATTCCTGATTGATGAAGAGATACCACATCGGTATAACCTTCTACCAGCAAACATTCATCTGCTTTATCAATGGCTTGCCGTGCAAAATAAGACCCATAAAGTATCTTACTCTTTACATAGATCTCATTCTCTGGTGTATTGATATATTTTGGCGCTTTATCATTACTCTTTAATATTCTTGCACCAAAGCCTAATACTTTACCGCTGTGATTATGTATAGGGAAAATAACACGACCGCGATAATTATCCTGCAGCTGATCATTACGATTAGCAACTAATCCGGTCTTTAATAATAAGTCAGTATTATATTGCTGCGCAATAGCTTCTTTAGTAAATGCATCACGCCGTTCAGGAGAATATCCTAATTGAAATTTCTTAATAATGTCTTCACGAAAACCTCTTTCCTTGAAATAGGCAAGACCGATATCCTGTCCTTCTTCTGTTTCAAAAAGCATTCTTGCAAAGAAATCCCTGGCAAAGCCATTAATGATAAATAGACTGTCAGCAGATTGCTGAACCTGTCTTTGCTCGTCTGTTTTGAATGTTTCTTCTACTTCGATACCATATTTCGCTGCCAGCCATTTCAGTGCGTCGACATAGGTATACTTTTCATGCTCCATCACAAAGCTGATCGTATTGCCGCTGCGGCCGCATCCGAAACATTTATAAATCTCTTTCGCTGGTGAAACGGTGAATGAAGGTGTTTTTTCGTTGTGAAAAGGACAAAGACCGAGATAGCTATTGCCTCTTTTTTTCAACTTCACAAAACCACCGACCACATCGACAATATCGAGGCGTCCAAGTATCTGTTGTATGGTACTCTGAGAGATCATTTTTTTGCAGGAAGTGCAATATACTTCATCATGATTTCACCGATCAAAATTAAGGAAACAGTCCATCTTGCCAACTCTGAATACATTGAAAAACAATAAGTAAGAAAGTTGTCGCCTCTCGTCTGAACTTTGACATATGTCAGTTACAAACCTTTTCACCCGGATTCTTATTTGCCAGAATAACTATTAAGCCATCGGTCCAACCCTAAAAAATATTCTGGTCGTCGTGGTATGGTACCTGGATTAAACCTTTTTTTATATTGCCATGCTTTCTTAAAATAACGTACAGGCTTTCCCTGCTGCACCCAACGATCCAGGAATATCTGCTGCCATTGAAGATTGGCTTTTTGGGTAGAGTGGGAAGCAGTACTTGATATAGATTCTTCCTGCTTCTCCCTATAGATATCCTTAATATACTTTTTCTGTAGAAAATCCTTTACTTCCGCTTCGCTCTTTCTTTTGTATAACATAGAGGCAGCATCACCAGCGATGGCGCGGAATATCCATCTTCCTTTAATATCTGCCGGCAATGTTTTATAAACATCAGAAGCAATCCGGGAAGCCGTACCAAAATCACCGGCATACTTTCTTGTTTCTTTAAATTCATCAGCTTTTAGTACACGTGTTCTTGTTAGCGAGCTTTTTTTGCGCGCAAACGTTGCACCAGCTACCTGGTAGAAACAAATGTCGCCGTAGGTGCCCGTAAATAATATCTGGTCGTCAACTTTTGCCATATAAATAAGGTTTGAGGCAAGATACATGCAGAAAATGCCCCTGGCACTACGAAAAACCATAGTAATTAAAATATTTGACGGTTTTGTGATGTGGCTGGTATAGCTGTTTTAAGGTTGTATAAGAGATGTATTATATGGTAAGGCGTTCCGAGCGCTTTACCATATAATACATCTCTTATACAACCTTAATATAAGTATTGATGCAAAAGCATTGACCGCGGGGCAGTTAGACTATAACCCATTTGACTGGAAACTTATGATGGAGATGGTTACACCTATGAAATGGATATCAACAGTCCTAAAGAGCCCACCTTGCAATCCGGTACCATTAACCCGGGTCAAAAGACAAGAGGCTGGATCAATTTCCAGGCATCTAAAGAAGCGAACAATTTCAAATTACAGTTCCAACCTAATTGGATACGTAAAGAAAATGTAGAGGTGAAGTTGTAATAACGAATTCAATTGGGTTGTATATTTTTATAAAGGCTGTCCTGATTGGGCAGCCTTTTTATTATCGTGAATCTGTAGTCCGTGGCGTTCCAACACATAAACCATCTACATCCTGGTGAACTTACTGTTGTGGGTTGGCGTAGAAATATTCAATAATCAATATTCAACACTCAATGCTCAAGTTAGAGATCGTGCTATACGGACTTGAATATTGAGTGTTGAATATTGATTATTGAATATTTCTACGCAACTCAAAACACCATGATATGCACTGACAGACAATCCGTAAGGACTTATGGAAGTCATAAAAAATACTGAATTCCATGTTAAACCTATTCTTCCGCCGCATGTCTCATATAAAACTTATAACTCATGAAATTTCTCTTTTTATTACTCTTTGGCCTTACAATGACCATGACGGCCGTGGCTCAGGACGAAGCGGCGACTGATTCTACCGGTTTGCCGGGAGATAATTTCAGCCTTCAGGGAGCGCTTGAAATGTTCAAAAAAGCAAGTTCCCTGGAAGAGTTTGAAAAGCTGATCAATAGCCAGGATAATAATATCAATAACCTTGATCTTAATGAAGATGGTAATATCGATTATGTAAAAGTGATCGATAAGTCAGACAAAAACTCACATGCTTTTGTATTGCAAGTTCCGGTTTCTGAAACAGAGAACCAGGATATTGCTGTAATCGAGTTGGAGAAAACCGGCGACACAACAGCGGTATTACAAATAGTAGGTGACGAAGATATTTATGGAAATGAAATCATCGTAGAACCGGATGGAGGGGGAGATGATGAAGCCTTATTCAATCAATATAATTCTTCTGTTGCCGGTGGGCCAAGTCCTGAATACAATACGTTTGAACCACGTATCGTAGTGAACGTATGGTACTGGCCATCTGTCAGATTTGTTTATGGTCCGGTTTACCGTCCATGGGTTTCTCCGTGGAGATGGAACCATTATCCGGGTTGGTGGCGCCCATGGAGACCAATGCCATGGCATGCATATCATCCACTCTGTGTTCGTTATTATCGCCCTTTTGCCGTGGTGCATACCCACAGGGTTATGTATGCTCACCAGTTCTATAGACCATTGCGCGTAACTTCCGTTACGGTAAGAACGCGTCACGAGGCATCAGTTCGCAATTACCGCGTTACACATACAAGAACGACTGTTACAGGCCCACGTGGTCATAAGGTTACACATAGATCCACTACAGTGGAAGGACCCAGGGGTAATAAGGTAAGAAGGGGAAGTACGCGAAGAAGAAGGTAAATTCAAATGAAAGTCAAAAGTCAAAATTAAAAAGTCAAAATATCAGTGTGATATTTTGACTTTTTAATTTTGACTTTTGACTTTCATATCGCTTACTGTGCAAAAAAACTTGCTGGCTTTCCAGAAAAAGAGTTTTAAATTACATATAGACGTTGTACCGTGATAACCAAAGAGAGTAACCACAAGAAAATAATTATTTCTTCACTCTTTAAAATATAAGCCTATGGTTCAGGTAGAAACTTCACAGCTCACCGCAGAGTGTAGCGCCTGGAGAGATACACTTCGCAAGTACCGGGATGAATTTTCCCAGCACAAACTCACTCTCCTCCAGGCAGCAGGCCAACCCCTCTCCAAAGAACAACTACAGCAGGTAGAACACCTACAAAATCAATTTCACATCCAGTTAATCAACATTCATGATCTCAAGCATTCTATCAAAGTGCAATGCCGTATCATGGATTATGATCTCAGAGAAAATGCTGGCAATTTGAGAGAAGAGACCTATGCCAAACATGAAATCTTGTTTGGTCAGTATCAAAACCTCGATGCTACACTTGAGGAAGTAAGATGGGAGTTTGAGAGATTCTTAAGCAGAACGTAGGAGATGTACTGATTTGGCGATTTGGTGATGTGCTGATTTGATAATGCACCTATCGTTATCAATTAGCACATTTCCAAATCAGCACATCACCAAATCAGCATATCAGCACATCAGCACATCACAAAAACGTATTGTATGCCGGAATTTGATACCTCACACGTAAAAAACATTGTCTTACTGGGCCATGCTGGTTCCGGTAAGACCACCTTAGCGGAATGTATGCTATATGAAGCCGGCCTGATCAACAGGCGTGGTAATATTGTAGAAAAAAATACAACCGCTGACTACCATGAGTTAGAACAAGCACGTGGTAATTCTATCTTCAGCAAACTACTTCATACAAAATGGCGGGGATATAAAATAAATATCATCGATACACCGGGGTATGATGATTTTGTCGGTGAGCTCATTTCTGCATTGCGGGTTGCCGACACCGGTGTTATGTTATTGAATGCCGTAATGGGAGTAGAGGTAGGAACGGATATTACCTGGGAATATACAGAGCGGTTTAAAACGCCTATGATATTCG
>JBDTPD010000336.1:0-5312 GCA_039932855.1 Chitinophagaceae bacterium
CCCCTTTTGCTGTAAATACTACGCTTCCGCTCCGGCTATTACAGTTGAATGGCCGCAATGCATCTGATGGTAATCACCTGGAGTGGGTGGCAGGAGAAGACGGAGCAAGTTATCATTACGAATTACAGGTGCTCAGTGACAACATGAGTTGGACAACCCTTCATACGCAATCATCGGGCAACGTTGCCGGTGATCGTTCTTACAGTTATATTCATGATAATCCTAAGACAGGCGAGTCCAGCTACCGGGTGGTTTCAAAAGAATTGTCCGATAACCGGATCCTTTATAGCAATATCGTACAGATTTCCGCGCAAAGAGAAGGGTCTTTGTTTCTTTATCCGATACCTGCAGGAGATAAACTCATGATCCGGTTATCGATTCCTGATGGACCAGTTACGGCAACGCTTTATAACATTTCAGGACAAGTACTGCGGCAACAGGTATCACCCAATTCATTTTTTACGATGGATATGAAAACGCTTGCCCCGGCAATTTATGTGCTGAAGGTTAGTAATCGTATTGGCGAATGGGAAAAGAAAATCACGAAACAATAAACTGATATGATTAGAACCGATAGCTATCGGGTCTGTCTAACCATCGACTCCAACGGAGTCCGGTAGTTCAATAAATTGAATAGAAGTTTCCTAAACTTTTGATACAGGGTTCGATTCCTGTAGGAAATCAACAAAATAAAAAATGGGTATGGGGTAATTTTTTTAGCTGCATTATCGGGAGCATTATTTAAGAGTGGATGCGACACTATAGTAAACAGGCAATCAAATAACCAATCAGTACCCTCAATAAATAAGGGTTCAGGCAAAATGGATACGGTTCATTTGAATTTAAATATGGGATCATATAAAAGCTTTACACAAAAGATTTACACTGCTTCTATTGTTGATTGACCGCAACCAACAAATATACCTTTTCGCGCGACCCTGTCGTTGAAATCAAGATCACGTCCATTAGATAAAATTTATGTTTACACGTATATTTATGTTATGAAAACCAAGAAAAAATCAATTGAACTGGTAAAAGCGTAGGTAGCAGAATGAAGATATATCTGGTCATATTTGTTTTGTTAATGATGAATTATCAGGAGGTAGAAGCGCAACAAATTCTTCCCTATACAAAAAATGTATATAGCACAGGTAAAGACAGCCTGCCTTATCGCCTTTTATATCCAATACGATACAACAAGCATAAGCGATATCCTATTGTGCTCTTTTTACATGGTGCAGGGCAGCGTGGCACGGACAATGAAGTCCAGTTAACCGGTGTGCCGAAAGCTTTAACAGATTCTTCCGGAAGAGAAAAATATCCATGTTTTATTCTTGTGCCGCAGTGCCCTAAAAAAGACGTATGGGTTAAATTTCCCCATTTCCCTGAAAGCTTACAAACTACCACACTACCTACACTCAGTGCACAGGCGGCGTTGGGGCAGCTGGATTTACTTATCAGCCAATTGCCCGTTGATAGAAAACGTGTGTATGTTATCGGCTATTCTATGGGCGGTGAAGGAGCCTTTGACTTTTTGACACGCCGCCCGGATTTATTTGCAGCTGCTATACCCATATCTTCAGTAGCAGATACGGCAAGGGCTTCACTTATTTATCAAATCCCTATATGGGCATTTCATGGGGACCAGGATGATGTTAATGACGTCAGGTATTCCAGGTTAATGATCGATGCGCTCAAAAAATATAAGGGCACGCCCATTTATACAGAATATCCAGGCAGTAAACATAACATCTGGAGCAAGGCTTATTATGAACCTGGCCTATTTGACTGGCTCTTCTCGCAAAAGCAGCGATAGGTAATCTGCTATGGTCGGGATGCTGCCTTTGTTTTATCAATTACATCCAGTAGTCCGTCACTAAACTTATCATCCATCAGTTGCCAAAACATGATGCCACCTAATTTTTTTGTAATCACATAGGCTGTTTTACGGGCGATAGACAGGCTATCATCATAAGAGACCAGCATTTTTCTTTGTGCATTGAACGCATAAGGAGCATTGGCAACAGGATCCCAGTACTGAACAAACCCATTAGCAATGGACACCGTATCAAGAAGAATTGAATGCGATATGCCACGATAAAAATGGGTAGAACGATAAAGGCCGCGGTTGTTTGTATCACTCACCTCGAACATCCGGGCATAAAATGCAGAACCAAGAATAATTTTATTGGCAGGCACACCTGCATCCATCAATCTCATAACAGCATTGTCGCCTGATGCTTTTTGTTGCGGGGTAGAATAAAGCGGTGTATGATGTCCGCTCACTGTACTGAAACCATGCACAAGATCATACGTCATCACATTTATCTTGTCGACTTTTTTTATAATTTTTTTCCATTCAATTGAGGAGTCAATAAAGAGATCAAATCCTCCTGCTGCAAAACTAAGTTCATATGTTGCCCCCAATTTTTTACGGAGCGCTGTGACCAGGAAAGTAAAATTCTTTTTATCGGCAGGCGAATAGGCATGACCAGGATAGCCCGGGATCGCAGGATATTCCCAATCCAGGTCAATTCCATCAGTTTGAAAATATTGCATGGTTTCTCTTACTGATTTTGCAAATACATTTCTTCCTTTCCGTGTAGCAAACGTTTCTGAGCAATCTTTACATCCACCCCATCCGCCAAGTGACAGGATGATTTTAAGAGAGGGATATTTTTGTTTGAAGGAAACCATTTTTTGAATGCAGGCACTATCTGTTGCTCTGTCTACTGAAAGTTTCCCTTCTTTCAAATGACAGAAACTGAAAATAAGATGCGTAAGTTTTTGTATAGGGAAACTATCCAGCGCCGTTGCCGGGCCGGCGAAATATCCAATAACAGCTATATCCTTGCTTTGCTGTGAAAATGCAGAAATGAAAAGAATAGTTGCGGCAAAAAAACTAAACAGCGCCTTTTTCATTTAAATAATTTAATGATGATATGGTTAGACTCTGTTGATGGTTAGACCCGATAGCTATCGGGTCTGTCTAACTATCAACAGCCGCCTCCAGCTTTTGCGCAGCAGCTTTTGGAAACCGATGATCATTTTCAAAAACGAATTCATCATCCGGAGCTGGGTCCAGTTTACTTTTCAGGTCATCCCATTTGGCGGACCATATAGTATAATGCTCAATGATAAATTCAACATCTTTTTTAAGATCGTCGGGTATGATAGTAATATTATCAGTAAGCAGGTTTTTTACAGCTGTATTATGCAACCTCAATATTTTGGCATAACGAAACTTTTTACCGTTCTCCATATACTCCGCATAGGCTTTTGCGGACTGCTGCCAATGCATGACCACAGATTGAAGCAGTAAACGAAATTCATTGATTTGCAATGGGAAAGTTTAAACGAAAATAGAGAAAATTGTATCGACGGGCTTACACAAAGCAATTTACAGGTATGCATGCAATATTTTTGTATTTTCCCCACCCGAAATGGTAACATCGCGTGATGATCACTAAACTCTTAACAAAGAATAAAACCAACCCATAAACAGCAACAGTATGAAAAAGACCTCATTAATAGCATTAGTTATTACAGCCTCTTTTCTTTCAGGTTTCGCGGTTAAAACAATATTTACAAAGCAATCTAAAGAACAAACAAACATGAAAAAAGTAACAGGTATTGGTGGTATTTTCTTCAAATGCAAGGACCCCAAAAAAATGACAGAGTGGTATCAAAAAAATCTTGGGTTAAATACAAACCCCTATGGAGGCGCAACTTTTGAGTGGTATGAAG
The DNA here is from genome assembly GCA_039932855.1 of Chitinophagaceae bacterium. Classification (GTDB taxonomy): domain Bacteria; phylum Bacteroidota; class Bacteroidia; order Chitinophagales; family Chitinophagaceae; genus JAJKIP01. Next base: position 3,748 of record JBDTPD010000336.1, read on the forward strand.
GTGCGGACAGCACAAAGAAAGCGCAGACACAATGGCAACCGTTTCCCGAAAACACAAAATATTTTGAACCTTCCACAAAGGATTTCATGATAAATTACAGGGTTGAAAACCTGGAAGCACTTGTTGAGGAATTAAAAAAGAACGGTGTAACCATTGTTGATACTATCGAAGTGGTTAGTTACGGTAAATTTTTACATATCCTTGACGCAGAAGGAAACAAAGTTCAGTTGTGGGAACCGATCGATTGATATTCACTAATGAATTGACAAATGGAGTACCAGGAATTGTCTCGTAATCAAACGATACAAAATGATGTTACTGAAAAATAAAAAAGTAGCCATCATTGGCGCAGGACCAGTTGGTTTGACACTGGCTACATTACTACAGCAAAACGGAATAGACGTAACAGTTTACGAAAGAGACAAAGACGCACAAACAAGAATTTGGGGAGGTACGCTTGATCTGCATAAAAGTTCAGGGCAGGAAGCAATGAAAAAGGCAGGAATGCTGGAACGTTATTATGCAATGGCGAGACCCATGGGAAGAACCGTGGCTGACGAACACGGCAACGTGTTGTTTAAAAAAAATTCTGTACCTGAAGAGCAGTATGACAATCCTGAAATAAACAGAAATGATTTAAGACAACTATTGCTTGATAGCTTAACAAGCAATACCATTGTTTGGGACAGAAAATTTACAGGACTTGAAGAACACAATGGAAAATGGCTTTTGCATTTTGAAAATGAAATGAATGCAACCGCAGATTTCATAATCGGAGCTAATGGGGGAATGTCCAGTGTAAGAAAGTATGTTGCCGATACAGAAGTAGAGTATACCGGAACTTTCATTATACAAGGCGAAGTATTTCAACCGGAAATAAAATGTACCGAGTTCTTCCAACTGTGCGACAATAACATACTGATGACCGCAGGCAAAGGCATTAATTTAGTTGCAAACCCCAATAACAACGGCGCATTGACCTACAACGTAACTTTTAGAAAGTCTGAAGAATGGGTACATGAAAATGGATTAGACTTTCAGAATACGGATAGCATTGTTGAATTTCTTTCAGAGATGTTTTCTCATTGGCATGAGTGGTATAAACAATTATTTCGCGCCACATCTTTCTTTGTTGGATTGCCGACGAGAAAAATTCCTTTGGATAAACCCTGGAAAAATAATCGCCCGTTGCCAATAACACTTATTGGAGATGCTGCACATGTAATGCCACCGTTTGCAGGTAAGGGTGTGAATACCGGGCTGATGGATGCATTGATTTTATCTGATAACATGGTTAACGGAAAATTTGAAACCATCGAAGCTGCCATCAACGATTATGAACAACAGATGGTTGTTTATGTAAAAGAAGCACAGGTGGAAACAAGCAGGAACGAAATAGCGATGCATCAACCCAACTTTTCTTTCCAAAAAAGATTCAGCAATTAAGTTCGATAGTTCCTGTTACATTATTCCGTTCTTAAACGCTTCGCCGGGTTAACAATAGCTGTACCTGTTATTCTTAGTGTAGTATCAATCCAGGTGCTGAACAATCAACCAACAATAAA
>JBDTPD010000337.1:0-5291 GCA_039932855.1 Chitinophagaceae bacterium
AGTATACTGCTGCCGGAACATACAATGTAAAGTATACGCTGATCACTGATGTTGGTTGCCGGGCAGATACTATTGTACATCCTGTTACACTTAATGATCCGCCGGTTGCGGCTTTTAATGTAGCCGCGCCTTTCTGTGCAGATAAACCTATTACGCTTACAGATGCTTCTACTGTTACGGGTACCGCTTCTATTAATAAATGGATATGGACCTTTGATGATGGATCACCTGCGATCAATGCGATTACCAATGCAGCGCAAACACATGCGTTTGCAACAACCGGTAATCATACGATCAGCCTGCAGGTAGAAACGACTTCAGGATGTCAAAGTACTATTACACCAAAACAGGTACCTATTCATCCAAACCCTGTTGTTGATTTTAATTTGCCGAATGTTTGTCTTCCTGCGGGTACTGCCCAATTCATCAGCAGTTCCACTATTGCTGATAATACACAAAATCAGTTTACCTATTCATGGGACTTTGGTGATAACTCGCCGCTGACAGGTGGTCAATCTCCTGCGCATAATTATACAACGATAGGGCCATATAATATTACCTTAAGCGTTACTTCTGTTGATGGTTGTAAAACCATTTCTCAACCTAAAGCGCTTACAACTATTTATGCGGAACCGGTTGCACGTTTCACTTCAGCAGCTGAAGTGTGTGTTGGTAATGCAGCCAGTTTTACTGATCAGAGTAATGCAGCGGGTAGTACAGTCACACAATGGAATTGGAACTTTGGAGATGCAACTTCATCCACTGATCAGAACCCTGTGCATACGTATTCAACTGCTGGTACCTATACGGTCACGTTGTCTGTTGGTTCGGCTATCGGTTGCCAGACAGTAAATAATATTGCTTCGCACACGATCATTGTAAATGCATTGCCGACAGCGGATTTTTCTATTTCAGCGCCAGGTTGTGCAGGAAGAGTGATCACTTTCACCAATATGTCTGCTGCTAATTCAGGTACCTTAACACAATGGGCCTGGAACTTCGGCGATGGTAGCAATGCAATACTGGTAACATCAGGAGCCCCAATGACACATAGTTATTTGACACCAGGGACTTACCCGGTTAAATTAAAAGTAGAATCAAGTAAAGGATGTGTAAGCTCAATTACATCAAAGGATTTAATTATTCATGCATTACCAGTTGCTCAATTTACTCCACCGGTCGCGTGTGTAAATGATCAGGCGCCTTTTGTTGATGCTTCTTCTGTTACACCCGGTAGCATCAGTACATGGCAATGGAATTTTGGTGATCCGAATGCAGGAGCAGGTAATGCAAATACCGCCTCGGTTCCATCGGTCACACACCATTATACAGTTCCCGGTGACTACACAACGCAATTAGTCAGTACAAGCAATGAAGGTTGTACCGATACCGTACGTCATACATTCACTATTAACGGAGGAGTATTGACACCTGCCTTTACAATAGAAAATACTACAGCGCTTTGCAGTAACAAAGACATTATTATTAAAGACGCCTCACAAATAAATTCCGGAAAGATCATCCGCGTGGAAATATCCTGGGATGCAGCAGACCTGACTATTAAAACGGTTGATACAGATCCGCAACCTGGCAAAACATATATTCATACTTATCCTGAATTCGGATCACCGGCTACAAAAACATATACGGTCAGGTATGATGTATACTCAGGTCTTACTTGTGTAAACAGCAAGACTCAGAGTATTACTGTACTCGCAACGCCAGTGATCGCCTTTGATGCAGTGTTACCAATATGCAGCAATTCACCTGCTTTTCAATTGGGGGCGCATTTACAAAATACCATGACTGGAACAGGTGCATTCAGCGGTGCAGGTGTATCTGGTTCCGGTTTGTTTACACCATCAGTAGCAGGCAGTGGTTCGCACCAGATCACCTATACATTTACTGCAGATAATACTTGTGTCAATAGTTTTGTCAGAACTATTACGGTTGATCCGACACCTGTTGCAGATGCAGGACCTGATAAGTTCTTACTCGAAGGTGGTCGTGTTGTTCTTTCACCACGGGTGATTACTAATATTCCGGTAACTTATAACTGGTCACCACCTGATTGGCTCAATAATCCATCTATACCAAATGCAGAAGCATCTCCGCATACTGATTTCACTTATACATTAACGGTGACGTCAGATAAAGGATGTCATACCAGTGATGATGTATTTGTAAAAATGCTGAAGGCACCGATCATTCCAAATATCTTCAGTCCAAACGGAGATGGTATTCATGATAAATGGGTGATTGACTTCCTCGATAGTTATCCCGGATGTATTGTGCAGATCTATAATCGTTATGGTCAAATAATCTATCGTGTAGTTAATTATACAGCACCGTGGGATGGAAAGATCAATGGACAGGATGCACCGATAGGAACCTATTATTATATTATCGATCCCAAGAATGGAAGAAAGCCAATCACGGGATATGTAGACATAATCCGCTAAACGATGAGAAAGAATCTGATGTTGCTGATTTTTATTGGTTCGGTAAATATGGCGATGGCGCAACAGCGCTCTCATTATACCCAATACATACTGAACAATTATATCTTGAATCCGGCACTCACCGGTATAGAAAATTACACGGACGTAAAAGTGAGTGCCCGTGATCAATGGGTTGGGTTTACCGGCGCACCGCGTACGGCTTACCTGACTATTCATGGTCCGATTGGTAAAAAGGATTATAAAACATCTGCCACTTCATTTGATGTACCGGGAGAAAATCCACGTGGTAATGCCTACTGGCAATCGTATACTGCTTCAGAGCCACATCACGGAATCGGGATGAGTATTATTAATGACAGAACCGGCAACTTTAATCGCTTTACTGCTGATATCAGTTATGCTTATCACCTGGGATTGAGTCCGCGTACAAACCTTGCGTTTGGTTTTGCCGCAGGTATCAATACTGTATCATTAAATTCTGATGGCAAAGCTTTTTTCGGCCCCAATCCGTCTGATCCTGCAGTAGGGGGTACGGCGGCGAGTGAACTACGTAAATTAAAACCTGATCTTTCTGTCGGTCTTTGGTTGTACTCAGCCGATTATTTTGTTGGTTTATCGGGCCAGCAGGTGATTCCCCAAAAACTTGTATTTGTCGATGATGCTTCTTTCAAATCAACGGGTAGATTAATTCCTCACGTCTTTTTTACCGCAGGCTATCGTTTCTTATTAAATGAAGATATCAATGCCCTTCCTTCAGTGATGGTCAAGTATATTAATGGCGCTTTTAAAAATAGCTACCAGGCAGAATTCAATCTAAAACTTCAGTACCACGATCTGTTTTGGTTAGGTGGCAGTTATCGGCAGTTTGATGGTTATGCGGGTATGCTGGGATTGAATGTAGGGAATACATTCAATGTTGGATATGCGTATGATTTTACCAAAACAGATCTTCGCACTTATAGCAGAGGTACACACGAAATTATTATCGGCTTTCTTATTGGTAACAGGTCTGGGGATACTTGTCCGAGGAATGTGTGGTAAAAAATAATTCAAAAGTCAAAAATAAAAAGTCAAAATATCAACCTGATATTTTGACTTTTTATTTTTGACTTTTGAATTAGTCTGAATCTCGTTATTCTATTATAATCTGATAATCTTCTTCGGTTTCGCGTTACGAATCATTTTGATCGTATTCTCCATCTGATCTTTCGCAGTCTGGATAGAAGTAAGGGTAAGATCTGTATCAGGAACGCTGGTTTGTTTTTCTTTCATCAATTCTTTTTGCAGATCATTAAGCCCGGTTAAGGCGACAGTATAAACATTCTCCAAACTGTCTATTTTGATCATCGTAAGGGCATTATCTAATTGCGCATTTACAGTATTCCAATCAATGTTGGTATACGCGATCCGCAATTTATCACCCATTTTATTCCAGTCAATTTTGCTGACTGCTTTATTATATTGTTCTTTTACTTTTTGTTTTTCGGCCAGGGTCAATACATCGGCGATGGTTGTCTCAACTTCTTTCCATTGTGTTTCCTGGATCACTTTCTTAGACTCCTGCAGTGCTTGTTGCACTTGTTTTTCCTGCTCAGAGTTAAGTTGCGGGATCGCATCTTCTAAATTATATACATACCGGTAAGCTGACGCGATATCATTCCCTAATGATTTATCTGATTCCTTCGCAGTTGAATGAGAAGGCTCAACCATTTCTGGTAATTCCTCTTTATCTGCTTTAGCCGTAAATGGTACATCATTTACAATAGGAGCTGTTGTATGTTCTGCCGGAGTCTTTGCTGAGGTTTCGTCACCAGAGAAAAATCCGGAAGGGGAGGATAACATGCTGAATGAAGAATCATTATTCAGGTTCGCAAAACTATTGTTTGGTGAATGGCTCACGATCAGGAACGCATTCAAACCGATAAAACAAAGTAGAGCAGCTAATACACCAGCCAGTTTATTAAAAGAGAATACTGGTTTTTTTTGTACGCCAAGGATCCATTCAATACGCTGACGAAATTCGCTTTTGCGTCCATCAGAAGCAGCAACTGCTAAAGAATGTTGTGGAATATGTGCAGCCTTTTCTAATACCAGCAACGCTGAAGCATATCCATGTGGCTCGTATTGAAACTGCATCACCGTTTCATCACAACTCTTTTCTCTTTCACGTTCGATGATCTTGGTAAATGCTTTTATAAATGGATTGAAATAAAGAATAGCCTGTATACATTTTACCAACAGGTTGATAAAATAATCATACCGTTTGATATGGGAAAGTTCATGTAATAAAACAGCTTCTGTTTGTTGTGGTGTCAAATGATTCACTGCGGCAAGTGGTAAAAGAATGATCGGTTTGATATAACCGATGGTGACCGGTGAACTCACAAGGTCCGACATCCATATGTGGACTGTTTTCTTAATACCCATTTGTGCCGCGATCTTCTGCACAAACATTCTCCCTTGCGCATCTGCTCTTGACAGGCCGTACCGACGAATAACCTGTACGTAGCGATAATTTCTGACAAGATTGAGAATAGGGAGTATTAATAAAACGAGGTAAGCGATGGAGGCAATGGGTAACATAGTACCGAGCCACTTATTCAACTCGGCATTGCCATCCATGTTGAGAAATCCGGTATAAGCTGTACCTGTTTGTTGTATGTCAACAAAACCAGCGACAAGAGTATACAGGAACCAGGCAAAACCTGAAAAAATAACTGTCATTTCGAACGAGGCTCGAGGAGAAATCTATACACCTGCAAATACTAGCACTTGTATAGATCTCTCACTATGTTCGAGATGACAAGGTAAATTATAATATACTTTCTA
>JBDTPD010000338.1:0-5272 GCA_039932855.1 Chitinophagaceae bacterium
ATGTAACATTTTCACCACTTTTTAAATGTGCCACCATAAAACCGCCACCACCAAGATTGCCGGCACCGGGATAAACAACTGCCAACGCTAATTGTGTTGCAATAGCCGCATCGATGGCATTGCCTCCTTTTACCAATATCTTTACACCGGCAGTACTGGCTAACGCGTGTGAAGATACGACCGCGCCATTTTTTGCCATACTTTCTTTCTGAATAGTATACTTGTAAGAACTAACTGACGAAGGTTCGCGTTTCTGTTCGGAGTTATTACAAGCAGATAAAAAATAAAGTAGTGCTAACAGCAGGAAATTCTTATTCATAACTTCTTATATGGGGGCTAAGGTACGAAGCAAGTACGAGGTACGAAATACGAAGTACGTGCCGTCTGTGCATTGAAAACAGTTACTGATTTGTGGGTTCGTACTTTGTACATCGTATATCGTACTTTAACCCGACCGTTCAACGTTATCCTTAGTTTTAAACTAAGGATATCACCGTTGGGAAAAAATTCAACATGTTAATAATTTACGAGCGGAAAGCTCACTTAGCCAACATCATTTATATTCGTTAAATAATTCGCTGCAATGAGAAATGCTCTTTTCGTCAATCTTGTCCTTTTTATTTCAATTCTTGCTACTCCGACATACGTTTGTTCTCAGTCGCCTCAAAATATCACCTCTGCTGATATGTACCAGGGCCTGCAGAAGCTAAATGTACTCGGCACTGTCCTGTACGTAGCTGCACACCCGGATGATGAGAACACAAGACTGATCGCTTACTTATCCAAAGACAAATTATATCGTACCGGCTATCTCTCTATGACACGTGGCGATGGTGGGCAAAACCTGATCGGTGATGAACAGGGTATTGAACTTGGATTGATCCGTACGCAGGAATTGTTATCTGCCCGTCGTATCGATGGGGGAGAACAATTTTTTACCCGCGCATTTGATTTTGGTTTTTCGAAGGGTCCGGAAGAAACATTTACCAAATGGGATAAAGAAAAAATATTGAGTGATGTAGTATGGGTGATCAGAAAATTTCAACCTGATGTTATCATTACCCGTTTTCCTACTACCGGAGAAGGTGGACATGGTCATCATACCGCGTCAGCTATTTTAGCAAATGAAGCTTTCAAAGCAGCGGCTGATCCAACACGTTTTCCTGAACAATTAAAATATGTAAAGCCATGGCAGGCGAAACGTATTTTATGGAACACGTTCAACTTTGGTGGTACCAATACAACACGTCCCGATCAGATGATCATCAATGTAGGCGGCTATAATCCATTATTGGGAAAAAGTTATGGTGAAATAGCAGCCGAGAGTCGCAGCCAGCATAAAAGCCAGGGTTTTGGTGCCACTGCATCAAGAGGAGAGGCACTGGAGTATTTTGCAACAACAGGTGGTAGTGTTGCAAAAACGGACCTGATGGATGATATCGATATCAGTTGGTATAAAATAAAAGGCGGCGCGGCTATTGGAAAAATGATCGATGCACTGATTGCTTCATTCAATCTTAGCCATCCTGAAAAATCAGTCAGTGGGTTAGTGAAATTATATAAATCGATAGGTGCACTCGAAGATGGTTACTGGAAAACAAAAAAGTTGGAAGAAGTAAAAAAACTCATTGCACAATGCAGTGGTTTGTTTATCGATGCTACCACGAATACACAATTTGCTGTACAAACTGATTCTGTCCGTATTAATATTACACTCAATAACCGGTTAGGTGCAGATGCGGTGTTGCAAAAGATTTCTATAGATAATATAGATAGCTCTTTCTCACAAACACTTGCGCCTGATATAAATTTTAATTTCTCCCGTAATATTTATGTGTCACCTTCAAAATCCTTGACACAACCTTATTGGTTGGAAAATAAAATGGCAGAAGGTTATTATAATGTAACAAATGCATTGAAAATTGGTCAGCCTGATATTGATCCTGCTTACCAGGTAAATATTCGCTTAAAGATCGCTGGTGAAGAGTTAGTCTTTACTTCTTCTGTGAAATATAGATTCACTGATCCGGTAAAAGGAGAGATATATGAACCGTTGGTTGTTATTCCTGCTATTTCTGTAAAAGCAACTCCGGAGATAACTGTTTCTCATCCTTATAACTTAACAATTCCTAACAGTTTGTTCCTTGCAGAGAAAGATGCACGTTTGGATATTACCTCTTATAAAAGAGCGAATAAAATAGAACTGGATGAGAATGCCGGAAACAAAATTGTTTATTCAGGTGAAATGGATAAAAGCACTATCAGAACAGTATTCCCCACAGATGATACTGCTTCCCGGATAGCTATGCGGAAAATGAGCGCCGACCTGGTAGCGAATCATGATCTTCTCTACCACGATACTGTTTTTTATCATTATAATGCTAACCAGATGGCGTATCATTTGAATAGTATACGCTACGATCATATTCCTTACCAGGTTTATTTCATGCCTACGCGTAAGGTGAATACTAATTTCTATTACGAAACTTATAACAGGAAGATCGGTTACATCGTCGGTGCAGGTGATAAAGTGCCGGACGCTTTGGAACAAATGGGCTATGAAGTAACCTTGCTTACGAATAAAGAATTATCGAGAAATAATCTTAGTCAGTATGATGCCATCATCACCGGGGTAAGAGCATATAATACGAACGAGTGGATGAATGATTATTATGACAAGCTGATGGAGTATGTAAATAATGGCGGTAACCTGATCGTTCAATATAATACCAGTAACAATGTCGGACCGATCCGTGCGAAGATGGGTCCTTTTGATTTTAATGTATCGCGTACAAGGGTGACGGATGAAAATGCAGAAGTAACATTCTTAAAACCAGAGCACCCGGTATTGAATTTCCCTAATAAGATAACACAGGCTGATTTCAAAGGATGGATACAGGAACGCAGTATCTATCATGCTTCCGGTTTTGACGGAACAAAATTCGAAACTATATTCTCTATGCACGATCCCAATGAATCGGCGGACAATGGTAGTCTGATCATTGCTAAATACGGCAAAGGGTATTTTACTTATACAGGGTTGGTATTCTTCAGAGAATTGCCAGCAGGTGTGCCGGGTGCGTACAGGTTGATGGCGAATATTATTGCGTTGAACAGGAAGAAAGCGTTCTAAAGCCCCTCTAAATCTCCCCCAAGGGGGAGACTTGCGAAGATTCTAATAAACTGAAGAAAAAATGGCTAAAGAAAGAAAACCAGATACAAAAAGAGGAGAAGTGGCTTTTATTTTTGCTATTGTGCTGGGCTTATTGCTTGGTGTATTTATTAAACGTATCAGGATCGGATTGATGATTGGATTAGTCCTCGGAGTGCTGATTGTAATGGGAAATATGCTACGGTCCGCAAGAAAATAACGATGTCAACACAGGATAACGATAAACCGCCATTGTTTAACAGCTGGAAAGGCTGGTATATTGCTATAATCGTATTCCTGGTTACGGTTATCATATTACTTTCATTATTCACCAAATATTTTTCATGAGCCAGTGGGATTGGATAGTACTGGTTGTTACATTGCTTGGCATCATCGCGTATGGGTTGTACAAAAGTCGTACTACCCGTAATCTCGATGGCTATTTCCTGAGCAATCGCAGCATGCCATGGGGATTGATCCTGTTAAGTATCATGGGCACGCAGGCGAGTGCGATCACTTTTCTTTCTGCACCCGGGCAAGCCTACACTGAAGGCATTGGTTTTGTACAATACTATTTTGGATTGCCACTGGCAATGGTAGTGATCTGTATTTTCTTCGTTCCCATATTTCACCGGTTAAAAGTATATACGGCATATGAGTACCTTGAAAATCGGTTTGATGGTAAGACACGTACACTGACTTCCTTTTTATTTTTATTACAACGTGGATTATCTACGGGTATCAGTGTCTTTGCTCCGTCCATTATTCTTTCTTCTCTATTGCATTGGAATATTTACTGGACCAATCTCTTTATGGGGGGGCTGTTGATCATTTATACAATTACCGGCGGTGCGCGTGCTGTTGCTTACACGCAGCAACTTCAGCTGTTCATTATTTTCATCGGTATGTTCCTCGCAGGTTATATGGTCGTGCATATGTTGCCAGCGAATCTTGGATTTACCGATGCATTGAAGATAAGTGGCAAACTGGGGAAATTAAATGCCATTGATACCGGCATTACAAAACACGGTATTGATCTAAGTAATAAATATAATTTGCTAAGTGGGATTGTCGGCGGTTTCTTCCTCGCCCTTTCTTATTTCGGCGCTGATCAGAGCCAGGTAGGACGATACCTTACTGCCCGTTCATTGAAAGAAAGCAGGATGGGATTGATCATGAATGGTTTTGTGAAAATACCAATGCAATTCCTGATTCTATTGATCGGTGCATTGGTATTTACTTTCTATCAATTCAATAGTGCTCCTGTATTTTTTGATGGTAAACAAATCGACCTGGTACAGCGTTCTGAGTATAAAGATTCTTTTAACCTGGTACAAACGAAGTTTGATGTGATATCAGAACAAAAGAAAGCAGTTGTTACAGAACTTGCCCAGTCGATGCATGAAAAGAATGAACCGGCAATTACACAACAGTCGGCTGAATTGAATACGCTTCAAAAACAATCAGACAGTTTACGGACACAGGTAAAGACATGGATAAAAAAATCAGGCGGCGATAGTAACGATACCAATTATATCTTCCTTCGGTTTGTTATCGATCACCTGCCGATAGGATTGGTAGGATTATTAATCGCTATCATCTTTCTTGCTTCCTGGGGAAGTATTGCCGCTGCGATCAATTCATTGGCTTCTTGTACCATGATCGATTTTCATAGACGATTTTCCAAAGGGGAAACAACGCATGAAAAGGAATATAAACTATCGAAATGGTATTCTTTATTATGGGGGATCTTCTGTATCGTAGTCGCCATGTTTACCTACAACATTGGTAATAGCCTGATCGAAGCAGTGAACGTATTGGGTTCTTTATTTTACGGAGTTATATTGGGTGTATTTCTTGTGGCTTTCTTTTTCAAAAAAATCACCAATGGTCATGCTGTATTCTGGGGAGCTATTGTAGCGGAGCTACTTGTATTGACCATTTTTATATTGATGAAAACAAGTCCTCCTGTCATCAACATGGGATTTCTCTGGCTCAATCCGATCGGGGCCTTCGGAGTCATTCTTTTCACTCTCCTAATCAATTCTTTTCTTAAAAAAAAATAGGATTTAATATCTCTGCGGTCCTCTGTGCCTTCTCCGTGGCTCTCTGTGTCAAAGC
>JBDTPD010000339.1:0-5270 GCA_039932855.1 Chitinophagaceae bacterium
TTTTCTAACAGCAATTCAATTATTTTTTTGGCATCCATGTATTTCATTCCGGTCATGTAATGCCAGTCCGCAATACTTGTTTCTGTCTGAAATGAATAGGCCATGATTTCGGGTTCAATATCAACCTCTGAGCTTTTTACGAGCGCGCGATCAACGAACGGTAATAATTGAGGACTATTTTGAAAACTATTCCAGCGTCCACCCACACCCTTAAGATTGATTACGACATCCATTTTATTATTATTCCATACCAGGGACTTGTTGTAATAGTTTGCAATCAGCTGCGGGGCAAGAAAACCTAAGCCCATGTGCACACCTAAATCTACCTGCGAATTACCCGCATGTTCATCAAAATAAATAACATCAGGATGATACTTGGTTATAGCATCGTCAATACGCCACATAAACTGATTACCAAAAGGAGATCGTAAAGGATCATCCTGCCGGGTATGAATCGGTCCATACAGGTCAACAGGATCCATACCCTCCCACCATTTCCCTTTGCCATCCGAAATTGTTTGCAGTGCGTCATAAGGTATGTTCTGCATTGGTCCGGATTTGTCAGAAGTATACCGGACTGGCATAAACTGTCCCCATGTTCGGGCGGGTGTATTGTGAAAACCTATACCAAAATGCATCCCATACTTACGTGCAATTTTCTCCCAGGTCCCGACAATATCCACCTTAGGGCCTACACGAACCGAGTTCCAGGGTTGGTACTTAGAATCCCAGCAATCGAAGTTATCATGATGAACACCCATTGCCATAAAATAACGGGCGCCCATTTCTACAAAAAGTTCCATCAGTTCTTCAGGATTCCATTTGTCGATGACCCAATTGCGGGCAATATCCTTGTAACCATATTCGGATGGATGTCCAAAGGTTTTTGTATGAAAGGTATACACAGGATTACGCTCCATATACATGTTCCTTGCATACCAATCACCTCTCTCCGGCATTGATTGCGGATCCCAATGTGCCCATGCTCCGAATTTAGCGTCACGCCACCATTCTGGTACGGTATATACCTGGCTCAATCCCTTCCAGTCTGGAGGAAAGGGCCCTGTAGCTACAGGTAACGATGGAAGGTTCCAGATATCCGGCGCTAATCCTATATCTCCATTGCCTGTTATTACCTGATCGATGTTAATGGCAGAATCATCAGGATGAATACTAATAATTAATCTGGCGCGGGCCGGAATTTTAATATCAATTATCGCATTCAGAAATGAACCGGTCAAAGCTCCTGAAGAATGAATGTTGATTTTTATAGCCTTTTGATTATTAATCGCTATACTAATTGTACCTACATTAACAGCAGCGTATCGTATTGCCAATTTATTGGCCATGGCCATATTTGAGAATATTAACCCGTCGCCCGGTTTGCTCAAACTGACCAGGTATCGCCCGGAGGCTGAATTGTCGCTCACCTTTTTTGCACCACCTACTGCGTCGGCGGCTTCCGCTTCAATGACATGTTTTTCGTTGACATATGCTGACGTTGAAATCAAAATTACCAACAACAGCAGTAGCACGAAAATCTTGCTCATAGAATGGAATTGATTTAGGCGATAATTAAATTTCATTGTATGGTTAAAAAAACATTAATTTTTTTTAATTCATCATTTCATCAATCATTTTGATTCACTCAGGCATTATTTGCTTTCAATCAAATGGCATCAATAACATAACGAAGCCGCCACGCCGAAGCAATTTTACTTCTACAGAACTGGATTTATCAACTGTCATATATTGTGTTCTAAAAGTTTTATCATGACTACCATCTGCTATCAATGTTAGTTTGTACCTGGTTCCTTCGTGTAAAAAATCAAACCTTATTGTTTTCTTTTTTTCTCTTCTTTCCCCATTGATTCCTCCGATATACCATGATGTTCCTTTGCGGCGTGCTATGATAACATCCTGCCCCGGATAACCATCAAGCAATTTTGTATCATCCCAGGCATTGGGTACATTTTTTAAAAATGTTTTGGCGGCATCGGGTAATTCGTAATATCCTTCAGGGCGATCAGCAAAATGCTGTATACCAGATTCGAATAAAACGCTTAAGGCCAATTCATGCCCGTAAGAAGTAATATGCGGATATTGTGAATTAGTAAATGTAACTGGCGTGTAATCCATTGCACCCACCACATTGCGTGTAAAAGGAAGAGTCGCATTATGCTCCGGTGCAGGCATGGTAAAATCCGGGGTATTGTTGTACCATTCTGCGCCACGTACTGCTTCATAGGTCATCAGGTTAGGGTAAGTTCTTGCCCATCCTTTCGGCACGATACAACCATGGAAATATACCATCATTTCAAATTGTGCTGCATCCTCCAGAATATCCAGATAGTATTTGATCATGTCCTGCTTTTCACTTTCGAAGAAATCGATTTTGACACCGACAACTCCTATCTTTTTTAATTTGGTAAACTCCTCTACCCTGTTTTCGTGTGTTAACATGCGATCACGTGGAGTGGAAGGAACCCAGTTATGTGGGCCGCCGGAATTATACCATATTAATGGCTTTATTCCTTTTGAATATATATATACCATCGCATCTTTCATGTAACCCCCATTACTCATTGAATCCCATTCCCAATCGAGCAATGTATAAGGCCAGTTCATTTCCGCGGCGAGATCAGCAAATTCACAAACAATTTTATAATCTTTTGTACCATGGTTGTTTGACCAGTAATTCCATGATGCAATGCCGGGTTTTATCCAACTTGTATTTTTTATAACAGAAGGAGTAGAGACATCGTCCACCAAAGTAGATTCAACAATATCAGAAAGGTTTCCCATAATGATAATCCTCCAGGGTGATTTCCATGGAAGCGTAACAGTAGGTTGCGAACTTCCCAATCCTCTTCCATCTTTAGGATTTGGAAAAGTTAATTTGTATTTGGTTGTATCAACTGCATCACTCAACTTGGTACCACAGTAAGTGCTGGTTACATCTGCTTCATGGAGCAGGAACCAGCAGGATTTGTCGCTTGTATTGAAAAGGGCGGGGTAGCCCCATTCCTGGTGCAGTATTTTAACATCACTCATTGCTGTATACAATCCTTCATTGGCAGCATTCCATTTCTCCATCCACCGGGTAGTTTCTTTAGGAATGGTATAAGCCGTCAATTCATCTTTTATAACAAACCTTCCTTCTTTTTCAGGAAATTCATAGCGGAAGGCGATGCCATCATTATATGCTCTGATTATGATATTTAATTTTGCTTTAGACGGATTTTCAAAAGAAATCACTACTTCATTTGCAGAATTAGTGCAAAAGGATTTTTTACCGTGCAAAACATTATACTGCTCGCTTATCATTACAGATTTGCCGGCTTTTAAAAATCTTAATTCTTTTGAAAAATCCTGATCGCTTCGTGATAAGCCGAGATCGATGCGGGGAATTGCATCAGCTATTTTTATACTGTCTTTATAAGATGCTTTGAGAAACCATTCACCTGTATCGGTATTTTGGTTGCAGAATAACGCAACACCAATTTTTTTATTAGGTGATTGCACAATTAGCTTTTGAGAAAAAACAGTAAGGGCATTACTAATTAGTAAAAGAGAGAAAACAAATGGCAATTTCATACCTGTCAATTAAAGCAGTTTATAATTCTATATCAATAAATTCCGGTTCGTAAGGGGCAATGGTAAAATTGCCCCTATAGTATTTGTCAAAAAGAATACTCTTTGATTTAGTATTCATTTTTATTTCCTTCGCAACAGAAATCCAACCAAACATAGGTGCCTTAAATTCATTAGACTGAAAACTTTTTCCATACGTCAGCATTTCCGGAAATGAACCATTTCTATCAGTGCATAACTATCGTGATGTATTTCGACTATTGAATTAATAAACTATTCAATCGTTTTTATTTTCACTCCCAACAGTGTCAGCATTTGTTCTGCATATCTTTTTCCTAACATTCTATAACCTTCTGCAGTAAAATGCAGATTGTCCGCAGCATCAGGGCAACCGGCGGAAGATATCACGTAGGAATTCTTTATCATTTGCGGCAATGTGGCAATGATCTTGTTCATGCCTGCACAAACACCTCCCTGATCCGCATTTACCGTTTCACCTGCGAGTAATGGAACTTTTCTTGCTTTAAGATGCAAATCTTTTAGAAGATTGCGATATACCAGTTTCACTTTTTTAGTCCAGAGTGAATCATTTGGGTTTGATTCGCCCTGGTGCAACAATATCCCTTTTATAACTCCATCCTTCTTTGCAATTTTTGCCAGTTCCACTAACCGCGCATAAGGATTTCCATCGTATTGGTTGATCATACCAATCATCCATTGCGGAGCCTTAGCTACATAAGATTGATAATTGTCTTTATCAAACAATTCAATTTTACAACCCCCGACTGACACATTAATAATACCTATTCTTATATCTTCAGGAAGATTAGCCACAAGTGTTCTGCCAAAATAATCGGCGGGAGTAAGGCCGGTTCTGCACCTGCTTAATGGAGGAACCGCCGTATACCAATTTCCTTTTGTGCGATGCAGGTCCGGACAATCAACTGCTTCCAATACCTGGAAACGGGGATCAACGTTAAGAGTGTCCTGAGGCTGAATCCTTGCATTGCCTTCCATATTGGATTGACCAAAACAAAGAAAAATGTAAAATTTTTTATCCTGTGAAAAGGATTTCAATTGCACAAAGGTCAACGCAATAATTGCCAGAGATTTAAAAAATATTTTCATATGCCAGTTATTTAAGGTGTACTCATTCGTGTTTAATTTTCTTTCCCGGTTTTTACATGATCAAATGTTGAAAGATTTAATACCTGGGTGTCATGGGAAGAAACGGCCATGCCAGCCAGGTAATCCGATGCAAAAGATTTGCTCAATATTATTTCTGTCAGCATATCCCATTTTATACCATCAAAAGATTTATAGGCAGTAAATGTTGAACCCTGCCGGGTAAGTTTCAAATAAACAGGAAGTATCGTCTGCGGAAAAATTTTGCTCAACGATTTTCCATTCGCACTATCGCGCCACTGTAGTGAGACCCCATTTTCAGGTGTAACGCAAATCATTACATACGGGCTTTGAGGAGTCGCAACTTCCCTGAACATTAAACCCGATTTTGCCCATGGGTGACTCTTACTTTGAGAAATAATCCTGGCAGAAATGAAACCATCACCCGAACTCCTTTTGTTGACAAAGGCAAATTGATCTGAGACGTTCCATATATCAGCACCCGCCGCTTCAATTGAAAACACATTGTTATCAAAACTGACTGATGTTTT
>JBDTPD010000340.1:0-5248 GCA_039932855.1 Chitinophagaceae bacterium
GTTTACGCAACATTCATAACTCATAATTCATAACTCATAATTTATACCTCATAGCTCTCAATTCATAATTTTCACAAAGACACTCCTCTCTTCCACGGAATAAAATCGTCCTGTGCCAGTTGTACTGCTTTGGGAATGATCTCTCCGCTTGCTACTTTGATACAAAATTCCAATATCTCTTCTCCCATTTCCTGTATTGTTTTTTCACCACTGATAATACCGCCTGTATCAATATCAATAATGTCTTTCATACGGCGGGCAAGAGATGAGTTGGTCGCTATTTTAATAGTAGGTGTTACCGGGTTACCGGTTGGTGTTCCCAATCCAGTAGTAAAAAGTATCAGTGTAGCGCCGGAAGCAGCTTTACCGGTAGTTGCTTCCACATCATTGCCTGGTGTACATACCAGGCTAAGACCTGCTTCAATAGCCGGTTCCGTGTAATCCAACACCGACACTACGGGAGAGGTGCCACCTTTTCTTGCAGCACCTGTGGATTTGATCGCATCAGTAATAAGGCCATCCTTTATATTACCCGGTGAAGGATTCATATGAAAACCTGATCCAACTTTTTGGGCCAGTTGATCATAAGTTTGCATCAGGTGAATGAATTTATTCGCTGCATCTTCTGTGGTGCAACGATCAATAAGATCCTGTTCGGCGCCACAAAGTTCAGGAAACTCTGCCAGCAATATTTTACCACCCAATGCTACCAGCAGATCAGACGTATATCCAACAGCAGGATTAGCAGATATACCACTGAACCCATCACTGCCACCACATTTTACACCAATGCAAAGTTCACTTAATGGAGCAGGTTCTCTTTCCATTTTGTTGATTTCCGCAAGTCCTTTAAACGTTTCCCGGATCGCCGTAGCAACCAATACATCTTCGTTCTGTATCTGTTGTTGTTCAAAGACCAGTATTTTTTTATCAAACGATGGGTTCCTTTTTTGCAGATCAGCCATGAAATTTTTTACTTCCAGGTGCTGACACCCCAGGCTCATGATCGTCACGCCTGCTACATTGGGATGATCCGCATACGCTGCCAACAATGCGCTAAGCGTCGCTGCATCCTGCCTGGTGCCGCCACAACCACCATTGTGATTTAAAAATTTAATGCCATCGACATTTTTAAAAACGCGTTCTGTTCCATTGGAAGAAACAGGATTGAGATTGATCGTATCAAGATCCTCACCGGATTTATAAGCCTCGAATACCTGCCGGGTAAATTTTTTATATTTATCCGACACTGCATATCCGAGTTCATTCCACATGGCTTCTTTGATCACATCAAGGTTCCTGTTTTCACAAAAGACCATAGGAATAAACAACCAATAGTTGGCTGTTCCTACCCTTCCATCCTTCCGCTTGTATCCGTTAAAGGTTCTGCCAGCAAAAGCAGTTGCATCCGGCGGCTTCCATTTATACTTCGCGTGCCTGTATGCATACTCCCCGGCCGCATGTTTTGTATTACTGATAGTCATCAGCGACCCCTTGTTAAGATCAGCCTGTACTTTTCCTACCAATGCACCATACATGATCACCTCATCGCCGGCTTTCATGTCAGTGAGAAAGAATTTATGCTTGGCGGCTACTTTTTGCAGTAATAAAAATTCAACGTCATCGATAAAAATAATAGTCCCCGGTGACAGATCACGCAATGCTACAAGTACATTATCCCGCGGGTGTATTTTTAGAAAAGGTTGTTGTAAAGTTTCCGGCATACAGTTTATTTCTCGGTTAGTTTATTGTTGTTGCTAAAAAACGGGCGACAGGATACATCGTTGAATATTGCAGACTTCACGAAATTGCTGGCAGGTCCCTGGGAGGGAAGCAGGAAATAACAAGAGGCCAGGCAGCACGTATCAACATAACAAGTATTCATATGACAATCTGTAGCAGTCGTTTTTTAGACAAAAATTACCCGGTAATAATCGTTGAATTAAAAACGGGTAAAGCAAACAACAAATAAAGAATGAATGACCATTTGAAATGTGCCGGAAATTGCCGTTGTATTCAACAATCTTAGCATAGGAGGGTTTGAATCGTTTAAGGACTTACGCGTTTAAGGGTTTAAAGGTTAAATATGAAGAGTATGATCAATCAACGCGAGCAACCATAAAACCCTTAAACCTTTAAACCCTTAAACGCTTCGAATCCACGCTTTTCCTGCGTCATTCCCGAAAACGTTTCCGGAAAAAATATATCCCTGCATGAAATCTTAAGCTAAATTGGCAGCAGTTACCTGTTTTTGCCAGGTTTTAAGTAAATATTGCTTACTTAACAAAAATGCTTGCTATATGAGACCTCAATTCCTAAAAGTGTTGAAAGAACCGAGACATTCTTTCAGCGTTCGCCAGGATGTGATGCCTTGCATCAACAATCGCTGGCATTATCACTCTGAAGTTGAATTAATTCATTTTAAAAAAGGCGGTGGCACCCAATTTATCGGTGACAGCATCAAGGAATTCAAATCCGGTGATGTAGTACTGGTCGGTTCCAACCTTCCACACTACTGGCGGTTTGATGACACCTATTTTGAAGAGAACGCTATTGAATCATCCGATGTACGCGTGGCTCATTTCAATGAAAATTTTTGGGGAGAACAGTTTTTGCAACTGCCCGAAAACATTGCCATCCGTACCTTACTAGAGAAAGCACGTCGAGGCGTCCAGATTACCGGGCGCACCCGGCAACAAGTAGCTGAGTTGCTGGAAAAACTTTTGCAAACGAATGGTGTGCAACGATTGGTACTGCTGGTAGAAGCGCTTTCCCTGATAGCCGATTGTAAAAACCTCATTACATTATCTTCTATTGGCTTCAAGCAGGATTGCTTTGAAACAGAGGATGATCGTATCAATGTGATCTATGATTACAGTTTGAAAAATTTCAAACGTGCGATCCAACTTGACGAGATTGCCCATATCGCTAATATCAGTCCCAATTCTTTCTGCCGCTATTTCAAGTCAAGGACAAGAAAGACCTATTCACAGTTCATGATCGAAGTAAGAGTAGGTCATGCCTGTAAATTGCTGATTGAAAATAATATCAGCATCAAACAACTTTGTTATGAAAGCGGCTTCAATAACTTCACGAGTTTTCATAAGTATTTTAAAATGATCACCGGCAAAAGCCCGCTCAATTACCAGCGGGAATTCATTACCAGGAATTGACGGTTTCTTCAGTATGCTAAAATAATTGAATGATGTGGCAACTTCAGCGAACTCCAGTTGCTGCCATGGCCTTACTTTGTATAGTGGCAGATAATGCCCATTCTATTTTAGCTATATGAAAAAACAGGTAGGTGCATTTGCATTTTTATTGACATCCTTGTTCTCTTTTGCGCAGCCAGGGAAACAGATTGTTATTGAAACAAAAAACAGCGACCTGGTACTGAGTGTATCTGCCAATCATCGTTTATTACAATCTTACCTCGGTAAAAAGATCGATACGTCACTTTCTGCAACCATGCGTGGTGGCCGGGAAGTATACCTCACTGCAGGAATGGAAAACCAGTTTGAACCCGCGATCCGCCTTGTTCATGCAGATGGCAATCCCTCACTCGAACTGAATTACATTTCACATTCTTCTACCAAAAACGGAAACGTAGCAACTACCGATATACTACTAAAGGATCCTGCCTACCCCGTTGAAGTAACACTTCATTATATCAGTTATTATAATGAAAATGTGATCAAGGCCTGGACAACGATTACGCACCACGAAAAAAAACCGGTGATGCTCACAGATTATGCATCATCAATGTTGCATTTTTCTGCGGATGAATATTGGCTGACCCAGTTTCACGGTGACTGGGCAAGAGAAATGAATATGGTAGAAGAAAAACTGACCAATGGTATCAAGGCCATTGAAAGTAAACTGGGCACGCGTACAAACTTTTACCAGACACAGGCATTTTTTCTTTCGTTGAATCACGCATCTACAGAAACAGAAGGAGAATTGATCGCCGGCACCCTGGCATGGACAGGAAACTTTCAATACACATTTGAAATAGATCAGCGAAATGAATTGCGTGTGCGTTCTGGTATCAACCCATTTGCATCAGAATATTATTTACAACCCGGTGAAATATTCACTACTCCTGAATTTATTTTCACCTTCTCAGCGAATGGTAAAGGACAAGCGAGTCGTAACCTGCATAGCTGGGCAAGAAATTATGCCGTGCTGGATGGCAATAAGCCGCGTATGGTCCTGCTCAACAATTGGGAGGCCACACATACTGATTTTACTGAAACAAGATTGGTAGAATTATTTGATGAAGGAAAAAAATTAGGCGCCGATCTTTTCCTGCTTGACGATGGTTGGTTCGGTAATACTTTTCCACGCAATGATGATAAAGCCGGACTCGGCGACTGGCAGGAAGATAAAAAGAAATTACCCGGTGGCATTGGCTACCTGGTAAAAGAAGCGGAAAATAAAGGAATCAAATTTGGTATCTGGCTGGAGCCTGAAATGGTAAATCCTAAAAGTGAATTGTATCAGCAGCATCCTGACTGGATATTAAAATTACCTAACCGCGAAGAAAATTATGGCCGCAATCAACTCGTGCTTGATCTTATCAATCCAAAGGTGCAGGATTTTGTTTTTTCTATTGTGGATGATATGCTGACAAAAAATCCCGGCCTTGCCTTTATCAAATGGGATTGCAACCGTAGCATGACTAATACTTATTCACCTTATCTTAAAGAAAAACAATCGCATTTATTTATTGACTATACCAGGAGCTTCTATAAAATAATGGAACGTATACGTGCTAAATATCCACACCTGCCCATTATGCTTTGTTCAGGTGGCGGGGGACGTACAGATTATGCCGCACTGAAATACTTTACCGAGTTCTGGCCAAGTGATAATACAGACGCACTGGAAAGAGTGTATATACAATGGGGATATTCCTATTTCTTTCCGTCTAACACCATCACTGCGCATGTCACCAGTATGGGTAAACAAACATTGAAGTTCAGAACCGATGTGGCCATGATGGACAAATTAGGATTTGATATCAGGGTAGAAAATTTTACAGCACCCGAACTACAATTCAGCAATGAAGCGGTAAAGACATATAAGCGGATCAGTGATGTGATCTGGTTTGGCGATCTCTATCGTATCATCTCTCCTTACGAAGAGAACCGGGCCGTAGTGATGTACGTAAATGAATCAAAGAGTAACGCCATTCTTTTTAATTACCAGTTAACTACCCGGAGAAAAGATGTTTTTGCAAAAGTGA
>JBDTPD010000341.1:0-5239 GCA_039932855.1 Chitinophagaceae bacterium
CTTGCCATTCTGATTTTATTCCTTACTGTTTCTTTTACACTTACTCAAAATGAGGCAACTAGAAAAAATATTGTACAGAAAAATTGATCAGCCATTCTTTATTTAAATCGTGCAGTTGTTGAACGGAAGGAACACCAGTTGTTAGTAGCGTCTCACCCGTAGGACAGTTATGATTAGCCTGTGGCTAATCCATTCAACTCCGGAGGAGTTGCCTACCTTCTGTTGTTTTTAAGTAGTTGTAAATTAAATGATACAAAAGAAAGAAATGTCAAGTAGATGGATTTCTTACTATCAGCTACTTGCTTAAAACTGCAAACCGGCCAGCCCTTTCAGGGCTGAATGATTAGCCACAGGCTAATCATAACTGTCCTAAAGTTGTGTAATTAGTTGTAAGTTGGAGCAATACATGCTAAAGACAACAGGATAGTAAATATGACCCGGCAACAAAGACTATTTACCTGGCCTATATCATGTCTCAGAACGGGCGACCTGACATGAAGATTTATGATACGCTTACATACAAATCTGAAAGACCATAATAATCAAACAGACACATAAGAAAACAAATAATAAACTTATGAACAAATCTTTTATAACAAAAAGCATACTTGGTGGATTGATTGCAGTGGTTGTTCTGCAGGCTTGTAACGACAAGAAAGACGCAGTAGTAACTCCACCTGCTATACCGATCAATCATTTTCCCAGGGTTTTGAAACGATCGCTGCGGCACAGGGAGCAGGATGGAAATTCGTAAACCTTTCGGATAATCCTGGCACAAACTGGCTTGTAAAAGGTGCAAACTATCATGGAATTAGCCCATTTGAAGGCACTGGTTGGTTGTATGGAAGCTATCTCGCAAGTACTGATGTTGAAGGTATTCTCAGCGAGTGGGCCATATCTCCGAAACTTATTATTCAAAATGGAGACAAGATCAGCTTCTACGCTATTTCAAATGGCGCTGATGATGGTTATGCCGACAGGCTTCAGCTTCGGATGAATGTGTTTAATACATCTGATAGCATAGGGGAAACTTCCAGCGATATTGGCAACTTCACTTATCCGTTACTCGATGTCAATCAATCTTACAGCCTGGATCCTGTATCAGGATTTCCTAATACCTGGACAAAGTTTGAATACACTGTCAAGGGTTTAAACAAACCAGATTCCGGAAGAATAGCATTGAGGTATTATATGGAGTTTAACGGTGGTGCCAATGGAGATGAAATTGGCGTCGATAAATTTACTTATACAAGTATAAGTCATCCATAAAGAATAAATTCTGTATTTCGAATACAAAGCAGGCGTTCCGCAATGGGGCGCCTGCTTTTTGCTTTTACTAAATGGGTATGTTTTAGGAACCGATGTGAATATGTTGAGTTAAAAAATATAGATTGATTTTAGACAAAGACGCAACGAGTGTGCGCAAAGACACGAGGCCTATTATATTCTTTACATTCTTCTTTGGGCAAAATCATATTTATATTAGAATATTCATATGTGCGCTTTCGCCATTGATGCAACAGTATTAGCACTTGTCGGAAAAAAACATTTTTTCAACGTGGAAATACACCTGCAGATTTTAGTAATGCAGTACCCGCCTTCCATATCTTCCATTAATCAACTCATCGCAATCATTCAAAGAATAAATACCAGTAAACAATGAAAGAAAATAACGATATACTCTTAGTTTATTAATATTTAAATCAATTTCATTTTGTAATGAGGGTTGAAACAAAAAAAAGCATCAAATTCGATTCCGCTACACACTTATAGCTTCATGAAGCACACCTATCACTCTCTTCGTACAGTTACTAATTCCTGCTTGTTTTATTTTATAAAAAAAGGCAGATTTACTTTTTATAACCATTTACCAATGATAGCTCAACGTTTGGTATTACTGCTGACGGCGATTGCCATTTATACAGGCACTCATGCGCAACAAACAGACAATGTGCAAATTTCTTCTGCTTATGCCGATAAGATTTCTGCTTCAGGGACTTCAATAGGAAATAAGCTTGAAAAAAAATCATCGAAGCTGTTGTTTCGATTACAGAAGCAGGAATTGAAATTAAAAAACAAACTGGCCAAAACAGACTCAGCTAAGGCCAAAGCTATTTTCGGAGATGCCAGGCAACAATATGCAAATCTTGATCAACGATTGCAAAATGCTTCCCCAACAAAATATATCCCTTCACTTGATACGCTTGTCACTTCACTGAAATTTCTGCAACAAAATCCTCAACTACTTTCTACGGCAAAGAATGCTCAGCAAAAATTAACCGATGCGTCAGCAAAGATGAAAGAGCTGCAAGGACAGTTTCAGAAAGCAGAAGAAATTAAGAAATTTTTAAAGGAACGAAGAGAATACCTCAGGCAACAGTTGGGGCAATTAGGTTTTGCGAAGCAGTTTAAACAACTGAATAAACAGGCATACTATTATAATGAACAGGTAAATGAATATAAAGAACTACTGAAAGATCACACTAAAGCAGAAAAGAAGGCTATTGAATTGTTGAGTAAGACAAAATTATTCAAAGACTTCATGCGAAAGAATAGTCAGCTTGCTTCATTATTCAGATTACCTGATCCTGATGCGCCAGGCTCTCAGGCAAGTTTAGCAGGGTTACAAACAAGAGCGCAGGTAAATGGATTGATACAACAACAACTGGCATCAGGCGGAGCAAATGCACAGGCCGTGTTTCAACAAAATATGCAACAGGCACAAGGGCAATTAAATCAGCTGAAAGATAAGATGATGAAGTTTGGTAAAAGTAGCAGCAGCGATGAAATGCCTGAAGGATTTAAACCTAACAATCAAAAAACAAAAAGTTTTTTAAAACGGCTTCAGTTTGGAAGTAATGTTCAATCACAAAAAGCAAATCGTTTCTTTCCTGTTACCTCTGATATCGGTTTGTCAGTAGGTTATAAACTGAATGATAAAAGCATTATTGGCATCGGTGCCAGTTACAAACTCGGTTGGGGTAAAGATATCCGGCATATCAATATGACTCACCAGGGAATTGGAGTAAGAAGTTTTGTTGATTATAAAATAAAAGGATCATTCTGGATCAGTGGTGGTTATGAAATGAATTATAGGGCTGCTTTCAAAAATGTGGATGTATTGAAAGATTTGAACGCCTGGCAGCAAAGCGGATTGATCGGTGTAAGTAAAGTCATTTCACTGAAGACAAAATTTTTTAAGCAAACAAAATTGCAATTGTTGTGGGATATGTTGAGTTACCGGCAAGTGCCCAGAACGTCGCCGGTTGTATTCCGGATCGGTTATAATTTTTAAAACAAGGACATAAAATATTAATAGAATACCAATGAGAAAACTGAGCATCATTTTGATGTGCGCTGTATTAAGCTACACATCCGCCATACAGGCGCAGGAGGAATCACAAACACCAGGTGCACTTCCGCAATTATTGCCAACACCACCATCTGCTGCCAAACTAATCCAGGTGGGATTAGGCAATATCAATAAATCAACGGGAGCAGCAAATGTATCTATCCCTTTATACACATTAAAATCGGCTGATCTTTCACTGCCAATTACACTTAGCTACCTGAGCCAGGGTAATAAGATTGAAGAGCTTTGTTCGCGTGTTGGTTTTGGCTGGTCAATCGATATGGGCGGTGTTGTTACACGCAACGTTATGGGTATGCCGGACGAAAGAGCCACGAGACCAGCTATCCCTACAGACCTTGCAGCTGGTACCACTACTACTTTATATACTTATTTGCAAAATGGTAAGACTACAAACTCTGTCTCTGATCTGTACGATACGCAACCAGATGAATTTTATTTCAGTTTTGCAGGCCACAGCGGTAAGTTCATTATCAATGATCTGGGTGTATCAGAAGTTATCACGCATGAGAATTTGAAAATTACAGTTACGAAAGTTGCAAATGATATTACGATAATTACGATTATTACCCCGGATGGAGTCAAATATATTTTTGGTGATGATGCGTGTGATAAAACATTTTCAGATGGCTTTTTAAAAGGAGCCAATGTGTTTTCCAAAACAGCTTTTTATCTCCACAGGATTATATCGCCAACAGGTAATACAATTGAGCTGACCTATTCATCACCTTTTAATACCAACAGTCACACAGGTTTCGCTGAAACAGTTACTACGCCATCTGCTGACCCTAATGATGACAATAGCTGTCCCGCGGGCCATTTCATTGAATCAAGGAACTTCTCTTATCAGAATGTGACCAACACTGTAGTCAAACTGAACAGTATCTACTCAAATGGGATCACTATAAATTTTCTCTATGAGTTCATGCCTGACAACAGTAATGATGTGAGGTTAAAGAATTTCTTTGTTACCAACCAGAATATGGTAACAGTCTGCGAGTATGATTTTTCTTATGCCGTATGTACGGGATGCCAGGCTGGAGTACCTGACTATCCTAATTCATTGATTACATCAGTGCCTTCTGTAAATGGACGCTTTTATCTTATGAAGGTTACTCAACCATTCCCTTATCGTCTTGATAATGGCGACGATCCTCATTTTTATGATATCGGGTATTCTTTTGATTATTATTCAGGTGGTAGTAACTCTGTATTTAGCCAGGATTATTTCGGTTTTGATAATGGAAAATTGAATCAAACATCAATTCCTCAACCTTTGGAACCAGATGATTTTGCAGTATCTATTCCGTGGGGTGACAGAACACCCGATCCTGTTTACGCAATAGGCGGTATGTTGAAGAAGATTACTTATCCTACTACAGGATGGGAGCAATTTTCTTATGAACCTAACACTATTGCCACGATGGAGGTAGTGCCGATCCCCACTACCATTAACCGGGATGTACAGGGTATCGGAAGTAATGTATATGGTCCGGCCACTATGACTGCTTATTTTAATAGCTTCACACCTCATAAATCACAGGGTGTACAATTTACCGTAGTGCCTCTTTACGAGGGTGGATGTGCGCTTCCCTGTGGTCTTTGCAAGACGATGAATTTAATAGTCAGG
Source organism: Chitinophagaceae bacterium (assembly GCA_039932855.1). Classification (GTDB taxonomy): domain Bacteria; phylum Bacteroidota; class Bacteroidia; order Chitinophagales; family Chitinophagaceae; genus JAJKIP01. The sequence goes on from JBDTPD010000341.1 coordinate 5,001, forward strand.
GATATGACTGCTGGTGGTACTCTTCAGTTGAACTATACAAGAGTGGGTTCGGAAGGTACTACGCCTTTTATCACCACTGTTTCTGTAGAGGCGGAACATACTTACCAGGTTGAGACTGATATTTCTGGTCCATCATGTTTTCATACTCAAACTGTGGTACAATATGATGCAGGCTATCCATATCCTGTACCTGTCAACCATATTACCGGAGGATTAAGGGTAAGCGAAATTTCCAAGAA
>JBDTPD010000342.1:0-5222 GCA_039932855.1 Chitinophagaceae bacterium
TGATAAAATCCAATCTGGATATCTTCTTTATAGAATATATCAGGCAAAGCAGAAATCCTGACGGTACTTTTAAAAATGCCAAATCCTACGCCCAGGAACGCCTCGAGGATCTTTTAGAACTGATAATCGACCATATCACCACCAAGAAACAGGTTTCCCAATACGCCGACCTGCTAAGTCTTTCAACGTATCAGCTAAATGCCATTACCAGGGCAGCCATCGGTAAACCTGCGTCAGAATTAATAAACGATCAAATCATTCTTGAAGCAAAAAGATACTTACTCGCTACTCATAATCAGGTCAAAGACATAGCTGATATATTAGGCTATGAAGACATCTCCTACTTTATACGGTTCTTTAAAAAACATACCGGCTATTCGCCGGAAGTATTCAGAAAGAACTTCAAATAAGTGCTACTCAACTCCATCATCGTCCTACCAAACCGCCTGCTTCGGAAATTACTTTTGTATCAGACAAATGATAACAACAGATAATTTCTAAAGCATGAAAATAAAAACTAAAATAATTACATCCCTGAAGATGTGGGCGGCAGTTTATCCCTCTATAACGCTGTTTCTGCATTTTTTTTCCGCGCCACTGTCTCCCTTGCCCCAGTATATCAGAACACTGATCCTCTCCGTGGCATTGGTTCCCTGGATAATATTTGCAGTCTTACCGGTTGCAGATGCTCTTATTCGGAAAATCTTACCAAAGAACAACAGATCAATAGGATAGAATATTAATGCGCGATAACATGAATAATAATAACCATTTTGAGGTGATCATCGTAGGCGGAAGTTATTCCGGTCTTGCAGCAGCTATGGCCCTGGGAAGGGCATTGAGAAAAGTGATGATCATCGACAGCGGAAAAGCATGTAACAGGCAAACGCCTTACTCACACAATTTTTTAACGCAGGATGGCAAAACGCCAGGAGAAATCTCAGCAACGGGTAAAGAGCAGGCGCTGATGTATAACTCTGTATCTTTTTTTAGCGATGTGGCCACTCAGGGAGTCAAAACCCAAAATGGTTTTGAAATCAAGACGGCATCAGGGGGAAAGTTTACGGCCCGGAAGCTAATTTTTGCCAGCGGCATCGGGGATATTTTGTATGATATTCCAGGGTTCTCTGCATGTTGGGGCATCAGCGTTCTTCATTGCCCATACTGTCACGGGTACGAAGTAAGGAATCAGCAAACAGGCGTCATAGGCAACGGAGAATATGGATTCGAGCTCTCAGCGCTGATCTCCAACTGGACAAATGACCTTACCCTCTACACCAATGGGAAATCAACTATAACCAGCGAACAAAAATCACACCTCGAAGAACATAACATTTCTATCGAGGAGGCTGAAATAAAGCAGTTGGTACATCAAAATGGATACCTGCAATATATGCTGTTTAAGAATGACCGAAAGGTTTCGATCAATGTTCTGTATGCCCGTAGTCCTTTTGTACAACATTGTGCCATTCCGGAAATATTTGGATGTGAAATAACAGCCGAAGGATACATCCAGACAGATGCTTCCCTAAAGACAAGCGTTCACGGGATATTCGCCTGTGGAGACAATACAACCCGTTTACGCACCATAGCCAATGCAGTGTCAATGGGTGCTACTGCAGGTATGATGGTAAATAAAGAACTTATCGAAGAGTCATTTTATTCAATTAAATAAATATACATATCAAACAAATAAAACAACAATTATGAAACATTCCTCAAAAATATTCCAGGCAACAACAACGGCATTGATTTTCATGCTGTTTCCTATCACTTCTTTTTCGCAAACCAGCAGGTTCAGCATTTCTTTTAATTCACTCACCACCAACTTTAATTACGGAAAATCAAATAATAACCTGCAATCCTACAAGAAGGATTATAGAGGATTACAAATTGGCGTATCGTATCAGGCGGGGATTAGCCCTCAATTTTCACTTGTGCCGGAGCTATACCTTGCCATGAAAGGCGGCATACTCAAAGAAAATAATCCATTTACCATCAGCAAATCAACGCTACGACTTTATTCACTTGAAATGCCGGTATTGGCTCGCTTGCATTATCATCAGTTGTACCTGAATGCAGGGCCTTATGCTTCTTACGCATTAGGAGGCAGGTTGAAGACTGCAGGTTCTCCGGCATCACCTGAAAAATCAACCAAAGTTTCTTTCGGCAATGGGGCTTTAGACATAAAACGCTGGGATTTTGGAGCACAGGCTGGCGCCGGCTACAATTTCAATATGAAGAAAAGGATTCTGACGCTGGATGTTCGTTATGGATATGGCTTCATCAATATTTCTAAAGCCGTAGCGAGGTATAACAGAATGCTCAATATCAGTTTGGCTGTCTCCAAGCCTTGATGATCAATACCGAGTCCAATTATGTTTCATAAAAATTATCAAATAATTAATTCAAAAAAATGAAAATTATCATTGTAGGTGCAACTGGCGTTATGGGCAGACACCTCGCCAGCGCTTTTGAAAAGGATCATGAAATTATCAGAGTAGCTCAAGAAGGAGGCGATATTCAGGTAAACATCACTTCCACCGCATCCATAGAAAAACTATTTCAACAGGCAGGATCTTTTGATGCCTTGATTTCAACTGCTGGTCCAACCCATGTGGGCCCCTGGAAAAACCTTACAGACAAAGAATTCCGAAAAGGCGTAGAAGGAAAAATGATGGGACAAATTAATCTGGTATTGATCGGACAGCATTACATCAATCCAAAAGGCTCATTTACATTAATCAGCGGCGCAGTAAGTCATGATCCGCAATTGAACTTCGCCAATGCATCGGCGGCTAACGGAGCCGTTGAAGGCTTTGTGAGGGCAGCGGCCATCGAATTGGAAAATGGTATTCGCATTAATGCTGTGAGTCCTACAGTAATTGAAAATTCTCCGCATTATTTTCCATATTTCCCCGGCGATATTCCCGTAACTATGCTGCGCCTGGAATATGGATTTCGCAAAAGCGTATTTGGCGCCAATACAGGTCAGATTATCAAGTGGTAATAAGCTGTTGTTCATCGCTTTTACCATCACGTGGATATTTAATGAATATTATTAAAAATGCTAAAATAAACTTGTACGGCGAAATCGTGACCAGGCGTTGCAAACTCACAGATACGAAATAGAATACTTTCAGATAGTCACTATCATCGTACCTGTATTGGAATTGCATTGGACTTTACATTGACCTGCACAGCATTTGGAACCAAAAGCATCCTAATAATGCAAAAGGGAAATTTTCACTATCCTAAAGACTTCTTATTACTTTCTGAACGGCTTTCTTCTTTTGGATATGAATATGTGTAAATATTTATTAATTCTTAAGGGGCCGACAGTTTGCATCGGCTTTAATGATTTGCTCCTATGGCACTTCCAGCCATTCTTTAATATAAAAAGAAGTTCTGCCGCTGAATAAGGGTTAGTAGGCAAACTTCTTAAAGATCTGCTCTTCACTAATATTTTACGCTCAAAGTCTTTTAAATCCACCAGACAGTGTCTACTTACCCTTAGATTATCTAAAATAATATTTGATAATCCCAAAATCAAACCTATGTTAACAGTGAACTATTTCACCAAATCTCTAGGAATGATAGACATTCAAAATCTTTATTTCTGTTACAGGAAAAAACCGGTGTTCACAGGGTTAAGCATGCAGTTACAACCGGGTCACATTTATGGCCTGCTCGGTAAAAACGGAACTAGTAAATCCACTTTGCTGAGAAATATTGCCGGCCCGCTTTTCCTGACAAAGGAAATATCCGGACGCTAGGATTCAACCCCGGCAAACGCGAACCAATTCGGCAGGCGGCAAAAGACAATAAAATTAAAATCCCTTTTACGCTTACTTTGGAGACAGCCTATTTCTTGATTGCATAACACAAACTTTAAAAAAAATCGTGCAGGAAGTGATTTTCAGTATTACAATACAGCCAGGAATAAATGTTGAGGTCCCGGATGTTTGTCTTAAGCTTGCGTTTCATATGTACTATAGGGCTATCCAAAGGCAGTTTTAATAATTTGCTTTGTGTTTTATCTGCTGCTATAGCCCATATCTTTTGCTCACCCCCTTCAACTTCAACCTGGTATTCGCTGCTTAAAATTTTTAAAAACGACCGGTTCTCTAAATTTCGCAAAGTAAAACGGGGAAGGTTAATATTTGAAATGAATGTTTCTTCGAATAATACCGGAACATCATTAATATAACGAAGTCTTTTAAAATATAAGCAGGAAACGGCTTTTTCTTCGTCACTTAATTCATGCATCAGCCCCTCTGGCCATTTCTGTTTCTGCGGTTTGGTTAGAATTATGGTTATTAGTTTCTGGTCGCCAATATTTGCGGTAACACCACTCACAGAAAGGATACCCAATCCGCGTTTCGAATCAGATACAACACTACCCTTTCCCTGTCGCCTTATGATATAACCCATATTGGTAAGGCCTGTTAATGCCAGTCTTACTGTAGCGCGGGTTGTGTGATAGGTTTTGCAAAGATCATTTTCCGAAGGAAGCAATTCCCCTTTTAAATACTTACCATCATCGATAAGTTTCTTTAGGTCTTCAATGAGTCGTTTGTAGATGGCAACTGTATTCCCTTTTTTCATTGATTAGCTTTATTATGACAACTACAAAATTAATCATATTTTACAAAAGCCTTTCCGTTTATTTATTCCACTAAATAATACTTGCCTGTTATTTTGAAAAGGAGTATGGAACATCGGATAAATTAATTCCTTATTCATAAATAAACCCATTACCCTTCTTGATAGTTTGAGGAGTCCAGAAATTCATTACCAGGGAAAGCTATCGCTCTATAGGTATTATCTTTGAAAAGGTCAGATTTCGAATCCGTTCCTTGAAGCGTGTTTACATATTCACCAGGGAAAATATTCCTATTTGGTTTGTAAGAAAAAATGCATGTCTACAGCATTATAATTACCGGCATATTTTCATTTCATTAGTTTATGAACACTTCATCGGCCATCATGATCGCATTTTTTCCCTTCTTTTCGTGCCATTGAGGCATTTTTTGAACCGGCCTCGCCATTATTTTTATAAACTTAAGCGATTGTCTGCGAAAGGAAGCTGCAAGAGCTTTGGTATACGGTTTTGTTTTGGAAGTTGGTTGTTCAGGAATTATTCTAACGAGTAATTGAAGTTTATTCTTATTATTTCCTCCCCAGACCTCTACCTGCGATGGAGGAAAAACCCCATCTCC
>JBDTPD010000343.1:0-5217 GCA_039932855.1 Chitinophagaceae bacterium
GTGGCCAAAAGCTAGTATAGTGATTCTTCGATACATTTTTAATAAGACTCCAGCACCAATACCCAATCATTTCCATTTGCTTCTTCACCCGGTGGATCAAATTGTTTTATTCCTGTGTTTGCGAACATACCAGCACTGGTATACTTACCCGTACGTGGGTCATACCAGGAGGCAGTAATATGCTTACCAGTTATCTTTCCCATTTTCACTTGCATATTTCTACCAGTGTAAGTATAAATGAATGCATAGTTCTTACCCCTCGCAGCTGCCAAATGATCATACTTCTTTCCATCATTCACAACCAGCGATTGATCAGGAACTCTGTCAAAATATGATTTTGATAAGAATAAGTTTTTGACATACTGCATTTGAAAAGCGCCTTTATCATTGATCGCCTGCTTCCAATATTCTTTAGCGCCATAGGCACTTCCTTTATCACCGGGTTGAAAGAATTGAATAATGGCATTATCACCATAGGTAAAACCAGCGGCACCAGCCATTATACTCCAGTAAGCATAGCGACGGACATCATTATCATTCCAGTAAACCTGTGTGGTATCATGCAATCCTTGCGGAATATCTTCATAAGATGGCTCGCCATCCAGTGTTGGTCTCACTGGTTGTTTAGCCATGTCTTCATTTACATAGCGCCAGTTATCCTCTCCATAATGTGATTCACCTTTGCTGGTATCCTGCACATAGTTGCGGTGGCCAGACTGAAACATATTGAATGACAGCCATGATTCATTATGAAACCATCTTGAAGAAGTAGTTCTGCCACGCGGATGAAAAGTAATGAGATGACCCGGATCGAGCGTATGCAGTGTTGTACCTATCTCGTTCCATACTTCTATATGATCATTACCATTGATATCGCCACCATTCATCCAGATGATGTTGCTGCTATTCTTATACCTGTTTGCCAGGAAGCTGGCATAGACAGCTGCTTGTTGCTTAGTTATTTTTCCTTCTTTGACATTCGTGCCCCATACAGGCACTAATCCAATGTACAAGCCTCTTTTAGCTGCTTCAGCAATAACAAAGTCAATATGATCCCAGAAATCATATTCTCCTTTTTTGAAGATATCATTACCGGGAGTTGTTCTTGGTAATGATATATCTGCATGATACAAAGCGGAGTCGCCATACTTATTAACTGCATGCTCAAGATCGTGCAATACCATTACCTGGATGACATTAAAGCCTTGTTGTTTTCTTGTATCGAGGTATTGAATAGTTTCTTCGCGGGTGAGTTTGATGAAGAGTAACCAGCCGGTATCGCCGAGCCAGAAGAAAGGTTGGTTGGTAGTGGTGGTAAAAAAATTTTTGTTGGGGGAGATTTTAATAGGGGGAGTAAGATTTTGGGAGATGGATGTTATGGTGAAAAGAATGCCGGCAAGAAATAGGTTTATCTTTCTCGAACAAAGGCCTCCCCTAAATCCCCTCCGGTGGAGGGGACTTGCGAAAACACTAAGTTTCGTATTACTGAGGTGTTTTGACATTTGTAATAAAAGTTCAACGACTTATCCAAAGAATTGATGATCCGCCTGCTGGTGGAGTTAGTGAAATATTTTTTCCTGCTCTTATCTTTTCTTCTTTTTTAACTGATCCATTTTTTGCATCGAACCAGGTGGCTTTATAATTTCCTTTTGCCCCGGTCATATCAACCTGGATAGCATCATTGTTATTTATATAAATGATGTATTCTTTATTACTATTCGATAATGCATATTTATTATTACCTGCACTAACCGGTTGCATAGAAGATGCACTTGTCAGAAAATTTTGCGGCATGGAAGGAATAAGAGGCAATGAACCGCCAGCTATAAACACGGCCCAACCCAAATTCACTCCGTCACCGGAATACATAACTGCTTTCCCCGGATAACGCTGACGATATTCACTGACGGCACGATAGACCTGCTCGAATGAACTACTCTTCGGTTTTAATAAACGCGCATGCTGGCGTGGAGCTAAACTTTGTCCACCCCTGGGAGCATAAGCTGAACCATCAGCCTGGTAATGCCAGTAACGTATATCAATGATATCAATGACAGCTGCACGAGCAGAATCGGCCAACAAAGAATCCTGCACATCTTTTGTAACAGCCAATGCGATCAATGGCTTTTTATTATTTTCTTTCTCCCAATCTTTAATAACATCTGTCCAGAATTGTACAAAATGAAGCGGGCCGGTAAATTCTTCACCAATCAATTGAATGACTCCATTGTTGCCAGAAAAATTATCAAGACATTGACGAATATATTTGCGATGTAACTCACGACGAAGCGGATTCGTTTCATCATAGAATTGTTCGGCCAAAAAGATCCGCTTATCACCAGCATAGGGCGGCGGTTCGGGAAAACCTGTATTATTAATATTATTAGCAGGGCGCCATGGAAAATCTGCATAGTGTGCACCAGCTTCAATAATATTGTGTTGAAAATAATCCTGGTTGATCAATACCAATCCTTTTTTATCGGCGAGATCAGCAAACTCTTTCAATCGTCCCCAATAAAAAGTATTATACTTCGTCAGATCATATTTACTTAATCCATCCCATGCTGTTCCCTGTCCGCTACGCGCAAAAGGAAGTTCATAGAATGGTGTCCATACATCACCATCCATGCGGCGGATACGTTCGTGATCATCGCGACGACGATCATACCATAGTCCATAATTCTGTTCCATGCCAACAACATTTTGCTTTAACATGGAATCAGTGAGATCATCAAGATCATCTGTCAAACCCTTACCCGTTCTTCCCGGAACAAAACGCGTGATGGCATTCTGCGAAGTTTTTAATGCATAAGTGCGTGCACTTCCACTCCACCAGGGTACACTGGAGCGATTACCAGTCATTACCCGGTTGCCACGAACCAACCAACCATTCTTTATTTCCAATACAGGCGCACTAACAACAGGCTTAGGCTTTATGATGTCAACGTCTGATAGTTTTTTTATTGTTGAAAGATCAACGTTGAATGGCTGATGCTTTTTTGATTCGTTGATAAAATCCAATAGTGTTTGTGCCGGTGCCACAGCTAGTTTAATCAATGCAGCTGCCTGTTCAACGGTCGGACTACTGCTCGCTTCTGTTCCGATATCCATTACCTGCACGCGATTGTTGACCGCAGCGGCACCTATTCTTTCTTTTAACTGCTGATAATATAAACTGCGTGGCTCAATACTATTATTTGATTCGGTCCAATAACCATCGCCGGCAAACTGGCTCCATGCACCAAAGGCCCAGTTCTGTGCACCGGGCGGCCGATAACAATCAATTCTTGCTGCACTGCAGTTCCAGAATAAACTATTTGCATTGTTCCATCCTGCACCCTGCCCATCCTGGCCACGATTCATAAAACTCATCGCTTGTCCATCTACATTCATCACATCAAACAACACACCTGCTGACCAGCTATCGATACCACCACAGAAACTATACGGCTGATGCGATTCACATTGTACAAACGCATTAGGGCCGGGTGCACAAAAACCAGTAGCGAAATCATGCATGCCATATTCAGCATAGCAACGTTGAAATAATGTTTGCTGTCCGGCTGTAAAGAAAGTATTGCGACGTTCACCACCCATCTCTGAAACAGGATGTTGGGAAATACAATCTTCTACGGTAATGCGAGACGCATTCTCATAAACAGCAACTGCAGATCCTGCAAAATATTTGAATATAACCTGTCGTACCCAGCTATCTTTTGTATTATCGATGGTAATTGCCATCCATCTGTGCGCCTCATCCTTTTCATTATTGGTATCATAAGAAGAAACCATCTGACAATTTTCTATTCCGCAATTTGTAATTCTTCCGGGCCATGAGTAAGCTGCGATAGTAGCGCCGCCGAAATCTTTTTCGATAGCAGTTGTCAATGGTGCATCGAAACTGATTGTATTACCATCAACAGCTGTGATAGTACGGTTCCAGAAAATATCACGTTGCCCGGGTTTCCAACCGAGTGAAGTAATATCTCCACCAAAATGATCTGTACCAAGCAGGTCGATCCATTCTTTGATAGAGGGACGAGTAATAATTATGTTATCTCCTTTCTTGAATTGATTAGCTGCATCGACATGAATACTGTTTGCATTCACCGGTACATATGCATCTGTTACAGGAAATGAAGTACCAGTTGTTTTATCATTCTTTCCCGCAATGGTGATCAGCGTTGTCCTGTTTTTTCCGGCACCTAATAAAATGGTACCATTATCCCCGGAACCAGCCCCCTGAATTATTACACCTGAAGTATATAAATGAAGTTGTCCGGCTACAGTATATGTACCGGCTTGAAGAAAGACGGCCCCGCGTAAACCATTTTTACCAACAGGTAACTTACTTACATAATCAATGGCCGATTGAATAGTGAGCGTAGCATCTCCCTGAACGAGTGGCACGATAATACCGGTAGTAGCTAATGGGATTGGTTGTTCGCCGGACTGGTAACCGCACCAGGAAAAATCGGGAATACGATTTCCTTTCCCATCAATTGCATAAATGAGTTTGCCTTTGAAGAAAGAAAGCTCAGGTAATGGCTTTGCTGTATTATTTTTTTGGGCAAAAAGAGAAGTAGTAAAAAAAATGAGCCCGGCAAAGAATAAGATTTTTTTTAAACCCTTTTTGCAGAAAAAATTATTTGATAGCAAGATATTCAAAGCTACTTGTTTTAGGATCTATTAAACAGCTGAAAGTAAAATTAAGAGTTATGAATTAAGAGTTATGAATGAGTTAACTGATTCATAATTCTTAATTCATAACTCTTAATCGATTCTTATTCTTTAGAACGCTTTCGCAGGTCTCACATTCTGCAACGGCACTACGCTATTAAGATACTCTTCAATATTAGTATATCCACTTTTACTTTTTGCAAACTGGGCCGCATCAGCGGCATTGGAAGGATTTAATCCATTTTTCCTTTCCCAATCATCAGGAATACCATCATTATCGCTGTCTTTATACGGTGTTCCTTTATATTCAGGGTAACCACCTACCTGTACTACATCGGTAATAATTCCTTTTTTATAAGAATCAATTGGTAAACGACGATGTTCAAATTGTGTCTCAGGTAATTTCACATTTTCTATATAACTGATCTTACCGGTCTTCACTTGTTCGGTTACACGTACATCAACCGGATCTCTTTTTGGAAGTGTAGCACCTGCATTTGCCAATACAAATTGCCTGGCGTCATTAGCACTGATAAT